>DATMHD010000335.1:0-7774 GCA_035555075.1 Sphingomicrobium sp.
AGGATCCCAGCGGTGGTTCCTGTCGCGAAAGCTGAAAACCCGCTCCTTTGCACGGCTCTTTTCTTCGTCGCGCCGGGCGCCGCCGAACGCTGCGTCGAAACCAAATTTGTCGAGCGCCTGACGCAGTCCCTGGGTCTTCCACATATCCGTGTGGAGCGGGCCATGGTCGAACGGATTAATGCCTTTATCGAGCGCCTCGGGATTGCGGTAGACGATGAGATCAATGCCAGGTTCGGCAGCGATCTTGTCCCTTTGGGCGTACATGAGCTTGAACTTCCAGCTCGTGTCCACGTGGAGGAGCGGGAAGGGCAGCGGTCCTGGAAAGAACGCTTTCCTTGCAAGGTGGAGCATGACCGCCGAATCCTTGCCCATGGAATAGAGCATCACTGGCCGCTCGGCCTCGGCGACCGTTTCGCGCAGAATGAAGATGCTTTCCGCCTCGAGATGGTCGAGATGGGTCAGTCTTTTGGTCATTGGCAAAGCCGTTTGCCCGCTTGAGGGCAGATTGTCACTTGCGACGCGCGGCTGAGCACCTAGGCTTGGGGCCGCACCTCTTGGGAGATCGATCATGACGCGACCCCTCCTCTTCCTTCTCGCCGCCGTTGCCGTTCCATCCTCAGCCGCCGCCCAGCAGAAGGCCGCGCCTCAGGCAAAGCCCGTTACCCGAGCCGCCGTCGCAGCGCAGCTCGACAGCGCCTTTGCGGCCGCGGACACCAACCATGATGGATTCCTCAGTGTCAGCGAAGTCCAGACGCTCGAGAACAGTGAATTGCAGAAGGTTCAGGCGGCGCTTCGGGCACGCGCCGAAGCGCAGTTCAAGGCGCTCGACACCAACAAGGATGGGCAGCTGAGCTTCCAGGAGTTTCTGGCCGGCACGCCGAACGTCAAGGCGAACGACACGGCCGCAGGCCTCGTCCAGAAGCTCGACACCAATCACGATGGCAAGATCAGCGCGGCCGAGTTCCGCGCGCAGCGCCTCGCGCAGTTCGATAAGGTCGACCTCAACCACGACGGCGTGGTCACTCCCGACGAGGAGCGGCGGGCACGCGGCCAGCAATAGTGCGTAGACCTAGCGCGGGGGACGCGCGGAGCCTAAGGACGACTCTTCCCTGGGGAGCTGCCTTCAGCAGCTGAGATCGGCGTCAGGCGCCGGGACCCATCGAACCTGACCCGGCTCATACCGGCGTAGGGAGAAGGAGAGTCCAAAATGGCCGATGTCCCGGCACGCACTGAGCTTAAAGTCACCACGGGCCCAATCCGCGGCTCACGCAAGATCCATGTGGGAGGGCGCAAAGGCGTCGCGGTCGCGATGCGAGCGGTCGACCTTGAACCCACGTCGGGCGAAGCCCCGGTCATCCTCTATGACACGAGCGGTCCCTACACAGATCCAGAAAGCCGGATCGACATTATGGCCGGCCTCCCGGAACTGCGCCGCGAGTGGATCCTGAGCCGAGACGATACGCAGGAAATCCTGCAGCGCGAGGTCCGCCCCGAGGACAATGGGCAGCTTGGACCCGATCGCTCAGGAGGCGTCCAGCCGTTCCCCAACGTTCGCAAGAAGGTGCTCCGCGCGAGGGCCGGTGCGAATGTCACGCAAATGCATTATGCGAAGAAGGGGATCGTCACTCCCGAAATGGAATATGTCGCCATCCGCGAAAACCTCGGCCGCGACGCGATCGCCGCCCGACATCGCGACGGTGAATCCTTCGGTGCGTCGATACCTGAATTCGTGACGCCCGAATTCGTCCGTGACGAGGTTGCTCGGGGGCGGGCCATTATTCCAAGCAATATCAATCATCCCGAATCAGAGCCGATGGCGATCGGCCGCAACTTCCTCGTCAAGATCAACGCGAACATCGGAAACAGCGCCGTTGCGAGCGACGTCGCGTCTGAGGTCGACAAGATGGTGTGGGCGATCCGCTGGGGCGCCGATACGGTGATGGACCTCTCGACCGGGCGAAACATCCACGACACGCGCGAGTGGATAATCCGCAACTCGCCGGTGCCGATCGGGACGGTTCCGATCTATCAGGCGCTCGAGAAGGTCGGCGGAGTGGCCGAGGAACTGACCTGGGAGATCTTCCGCGACACGTTGATCGAACAGGCCGAGCAAGGCGTCGACTATTTCACCATTCATGCGGGCGTCCGGCTGCCATACGTACCGCTGACGGCCAAACGGGTCACCGGGATCGTCAGCCGTGGCGGCTCGATCATGGCCAAATGGTGCCTCGCGCACCACCGCGAGAGCTTCCTATACGAGAAGTTCGACGAGATCTGCGAGATCATGAAGGCCTATGACATCGCCTTCTCGCTTGGCGACGGCCTTCGACCGGGCTCCACCGCAGACGCCAATGACGAGGCGCAATTTGCGGAGCTCTACACGCTTGGCGAGCTGACCAAGAAAGCATGGACCCACGACTGCCAGGTGATGATCGAAGGTCCTGGTCATGTCCCGATGCACAAGATCAAGGAGAATATGGACAAGCAGCTCGAAAGCTGCGGCGAAGCTCCCTTCTACACGTTGGGCCCACTGACGACCGATGTCGCTCCCGGCTACGATCACATCACGTCAGCCATCGGCGCGGCGATGATCGGCTGGTTCGGCACTGCGATGCTCTGTTACGTAACTCCCAAGGAACACCTTGGGCTTCCCGATCGCGACGACGTGAAGGTCGGTGTCGTCACCTACAAGCTCGCGGCGCACGCAGCTGATCTTGCCAAGGGGCACCCCGCCGCTCGTCTTCACGACGATGCTCTGAGCCGCGCGCGGTTTGAATTTCGCTGGCGGGACCAGTTCAATCTCAGTCTGGACCCCGATACCGCCGAGGCATTCCACGACCAGACCCTGCCCGCGGAAGGGGCGAAGACCGCCCATTTCTGCAGCATGTGCGGACCCAAATTCTGTTCTATGAAGATCACTCAGGAAGTGAGGGAGTTCGCGGCAAGACAATCGGCGAAAGAGCCGATTGCCGACGGGGACGGTGCAAACGAGACCGGAGACTTTGGGGCGGACGCGGGAATGGCTGAAATGTCCGAGAAGTTCCGGGCCGCCGGCGGCGAGATCTATCTTCCCGCGGAATAACCGCAGGTCTTCCTTTGAGGGCGGCGCGAAGCCCAGCCATCTCCTCCGGAGGACTCGAGTTTTCGTACCTCCCGAGGTCTTTCGGCCGGAGTCTGCCGGTTCGCCCATGCTATAAGCCGGTCCGTCAGCTTTGCTGGCGAGTCGCAGTACCGCGGTGCGGTCGCCGCCGGACATGACGTCCCCGGACTGAGTGCCGCGTGGGTTCAGCGGGAGACTCCCATGTCCCAGAATGAAGTGCAGGCCGCGAGCCGACTTTACGACGCCTTCAATAACGGCGACCTTGAGCTTTTCGCTCGGGGCATCAGCAAGGACCTCATCTGGAACGAGGCCGAGAGCAGCCTTCATTGTGCCGGCAATCCGTACCGCAGCTTCGCTGCAGTTCGCGACGGAGTGTTCGCGCCGACCTTGCGCGACTTCCGGGGGTTCCAGGTCGATCTCGAGCAACTGATCGACGCAGGCGAATATGTCATTGGGACAGGGCGCTATCGCGGCACCAGCACGGAAACAGGAGGGGAACTGTCCGCTCAATTCTGCCACATCCTGCACCTCGATGCGGACGGGAAGCTCGATCGTCTTCAGGAATATACCGATACGCTCCACGAGGCGCAGGTCACCGGACGCACGCAGCAGATCGAAAAGATGCAGATCCTTCAGCCAGCACTTTAGGGCTGGCGTCGACCTAGGACCTGCTGCGGAGGCAGTGAGCGCGTCCGTTGTGATCTATCTGCTGTTCGTCTTGCAGGTCGGCCACTTTCGCGAGCGCTTGCCGCCCGTCACTTGTCGAACCCTTGGGGCGTGCATCTAGAATCTCTGGTCGGACAGACATTGTTCACCAATGAAGGCATATCTGTTCGCCTGAGGAGAGGACCTTTTGTCTACGCCTCGCCGTGCCTTGATGCTGGCTCTTGTCCTCATGGGGCTTGCGCCGAGCGCTGTTGCTGAGCCGCCGAAAATCAGCAAACCTCGACCGGCTCCGGACGTCAGCCCGCAAGTCCAGCCGCTCCCTCCCGCGCAGTTCGACAATTCGCTCGCTATCGGCGGGGAAGACGTCAAGGCGAGGAAGGTCAGTACCAGGCTTAGCGTGGATGTTGAGGTGAACGGACACGGCCCCTATCGCTTCGTGGTGGACAGTGGGGCGGACACCTCGGCCGTCGGATTGCGGATTGCGCACGATCTCCAATTGCCACTTGGAACGCCGGCGATCCTCAATGCAACAACGTCTCGCGACCTCGTCGATCGCGTCAAGATCAACACCCTCACCCTTGGCCCTAGCACCATCAAGGACCTCGAAGTTCCTGCGCTCAAGGAAGATGATATCGGCGATCAGGGCCTGATCGGCATCGACGCGCTCGTGCAACAGCGGCTGATGATGGATTTCGAGAAGAAGCTCATCAAGGTCGAGGATGCAAGCACGCCGATCAAGTCGGTTCCGGGCGAGATCGTGATCGTCGCTCACCGCCGTCGCGGCCAGCTCATCCTGACGGCCGTCCGTGCGGCTGGCCTGCCCCTTGATGCAGTCATCGATACAGGGTCGGAAGTCACAATCGGCAACTCGGCGCTGCGCGAGAAGCTGCTGCACAGATACAATAATTTCTACACGGTCGAGGCGACGGGCGTCACTGGTGTCACCATCAAGCTCCAGATGGCGACCATTCCCGAACTTCAGCTCGGCCCGGTCGTCCTGGCCGATGTTCCCATCGCCTTCGCAGACGTGCCGCCTTTCGAACTATTCGGTCTCTCGAAGGAGCCCGCATTGCTGCTTGGCACCGATTTGCTTGCAACGTTCCGGCGCGTTTCGCTCGACTTCCGCGCTCGTAAGGTGCGCTTCCAGCTTCGCCGCTGCGGGCCGGAGGGCATCATTATCAGCACGTCACCATCCGGTCTCGCCACCCGCCTCTCGTCCAGCGGTGGTCCGGAAGTCTGTGCAAGTTAGGGCCGCACCTTTCGAAGGGTGCGGCCCCGTTTCGACTCTAGCAACTGCAATTCTTGCACGTGCAGGGATCGCAGCGGCAGTCACTTCTGGTGCAGCTGCAGGTGCAAGCGGCAGCTTTTTTGGTCTTTTCCATTTCAGTTCTCCTTCTGTCCACCTGCGGACAAAAGGTCTATCGCATCCGTACCATGGTACGGAATCAAGCTAAAAATTCGGACTCGATCGGCGGGCTTGCAAAGGCGGCCCGAGTCGGGGTCGAGACAGTGCGTTACTATCAGCGTCGAGGGTTGCTAAAGGTGCCGGCACGGCCTTCGGGAGAGATAAGACGCTACGGGCCCGACGACCTCCGGCGGCTGCGCTTCATCCGCTCTGCGCAAATGGCCGGCTTCACACTGAACGAGATCAAGGAATTGCTCGACCTCGATGCTTCCGATGACCGCGGCCGCGCGCGGGACCTCGCGGGAAGCCGCGTCGCGGCGCTCGATGCCAGGATCGAGGAATTGCGGGAGGCGCGCAATGCTCTGGCCGCTTTGGCGGCCGCCTGCGCCAAGACAGGGGAGGGCCCCTGCCCGATACTTTCGGCATTTGAGTGAAGCACTCCCGCAGCCTCACTGAGGAACCCGCGCGCCGGGTTGAAGTCCAAAAAGAACCATTTCTTCACCAATCAGCGAGCAAAAGACGGCCAAGGGGTAAGAGTCTCATGGCCACGGCACAAAAAGTGCAGTCTGACCGACGCCGCGTCGAACGACTGGGGCTTCGTCTCAACGCCACCATGCGCGATGGCACCCGTAGCCGTGTTCGCGCCCGGGTCATCGATATGTCCACCCACGGCTGCCGCGTCGAATGCTCGACGCCAGTTGATGACGACAGCTGGGTTTGGCTCAGCATCGCTGGGCTTGAGAACCAATTCTGCCGGGTGGTCTGGCACCATCAGGAGTTCATCGGCCTCGAGTTCGAGAAGCCTTTGTCCGAAGCGGTGTTCGAACGGCTTCTTGCCGATGAGGGACAGCTGCCCGAGAACGCGATCAAGGAATTGCGGAACATCGCAAGTCGCGCGCATTGGCTGGCGCGCAAGGCCGAAGACACGGATATCGCTATCCTTGCCGATCTTTCGCGTAAGTGCGCTGTCGACGCTGTTGTCGAAGGACTGAAGCGCGGCGAAGTCAGAAAGCGCCGCTGACCCTTAACTTAGCGAGGTAGAAGGCCGCCTCAGGCGGCCTTCTGTCCGAGGATCGGTCCGATCCCTCCGGCCGCCTCGATCTGCTCGGCGAGGGCGCCACGCGGCAGTTCCTCGTCGAACGCCCATGCGAGCACGGCCTCTAGTTGTTTGATGGTCGGCTCGTCACACATGCCTTCGAACGCCAGCTTCACGACTGGTTTCATCGGTGAGCGAAGCTGGATCTTTAGACCCTGCGCTTCCACGAGCCGGAGATATTCCTCCGGCGATTCCTCGGCGTCCAACGCGAAATCATACGCAGCACTTAAAGCCTCGTAGAGGGCCGCATTGGCCCTGAGCTTGGCTTGGCGAGCCTCGTCGGCTTCTGCACGAACTTGGGCGAGTTTGCTCTGCAAGGATCCCTCCGGTGCTACTGGGGCGGATTGTTTTGCTGATTCTGCCAATGGCGTTTCGGCCAGCGCCTGTGGTTCGGGTGTCACCTCGACCTCTTGGGCTGGCGCGGCAATGTCCAGGGGCTGTGCCGGGACGGCTTCCGCGACATGACCGATGGGTTCTTCTTCAGCGGGTTCGCCACCAAAGTCCGGTTCGATCACAGGATCGACCTTGACCGGTTGGCTCCCGTAGAAGCCGGTGAGCCCCGCAAGACTGTCGAGCAGCTTCGAGAAGCCGGGGGCCGCTTTGGCCATCGCCGCGGCGGCAGGCTCATCCGGACCGTCCTGCGCCGCCTCTGCGACCGGTTCGTGAGGCACGTCGGCAGCTTCCTCGGTTTCGGCGCCAGTCTGTGCGTCCTCGACTGCAACTTCCTCGGGAAGCTCGTCGGCGACCTCCTCGGCCTCATCTTCGAGGGCTATCGCGGCGGCCGGCTCTTCGACCTGATCGATGAGCTGATCTTCCACTTCTTCTGAAAGCGGCTCCAGCTCCTGCTGAGCTTCCGCCTCGACTTCGGCCACCGGCTCCTGCGGCTTCGCCTTCTTCGCCGCAACTTTGGCAGGGCTTTTGTCGAGGCTTACGAGGGCATAGACGTAGTCGACCCATGCACCACCGGCGCTCAGCGGAAGGAGGGTGACCCAGCAGCGGGTCTTGCCCTCCGGCCCTTCGAAATCGTCCTCGAAGGCGAGGAAATCACGGCTGATGGCAACAATCGGAAGCTTCTTTGCAAGGCAGGCGAGGAGCGAGGGATTTGGCGCATCCATGATGCGCTCCGGCCAGTCCTCATCGCGGAGCGCTTCGCCAAGGTGCCGGATTTCGGCGTCATGGCCGCCGCTGATCAATTCGAAAAGGCCGCTATTTGGACCCGCGTCCGACAACTCGAGCGGATCAAGGTCGTGAAGCGGTGGAAATTCCTTCTCGCCGCGAATCGACAGCCAGTAGTTGAGCACGCTCGCGTGGCGTCGCCGCTCTGCAGCGTCGATCGTCTTGAAAGCCGTCAGCAGCGTTTCCGCTGCCGGCTGCTCGGCTGCTTTCACCCCCGAACCGGGCGCCCCCATGACCGAACTCCGCTTGAAAACCCGTGAGAGCGCTTCTTGCGCCCCCGATGCTTCAAAAGGGTTAACGCGGCGGAATCGAAAACCGCCGCCCGGGCATT
>DATMHD010000336.1:0-4503 GCA_035555075.1 Sphingomicrobium sp.
CCCAGACGCAGCTTCCCGGAATTGCCCCCTGGAGCAAGATCTCGAGCATCGATCTGTCGCCGCTCGACCCGGCGACGGCCTATGTGGCAGTCGATGGACAGCGGATCGATGACTGGCGGCCACATGTCTTTAGAACACACGACGGAGGTCGAAGCTGGACGGAAGTCTCCCGCGGACTTCCCGCCGGCGAGGTTGTCAGCGTGGTTCGGGCGGACCCCGTCCGCAAGGGACTGCTCTACGCAGGCAACGAAACGAGCGTGTTCGTAAGCTTCGACGATGGCGACAGCTGGCAGCCGCTCCGGCAGAACCTTCCGACCGCCTGGGCACGCGATCTCCTCGTGCACGGGGACGACCTCGTCGTTGCGACCCAGGGCCGCGCCATCTGGATACTGGGCGATCTTGCATTGCTCCGTCAGCTTGGAGAGGGAGGGAGGCAAGCCCCGCGCCTGTTCTCACCGGCCGCAGCCTATCGCGTTCGCTCCAATAACAACCACGATACACCGCTCGCGCCCGAAACCCCGGTCGGGCAGAACCCGCCCCAGGGCGCGGTCATCGATTACTGGCTGCCAAGCGCTGCCAAGGGTCCGGTGACCCTCGAAATCCGTGATGCGTCAGGAGTGCTTGTTCGCCGCTTCTCGAGCACCGACAAGCCAATGGACATTCCCGCGGAGCGCTACTTTGCCGCTGACTGGGTGAAGCCCGAGCCTGTCCTCGGCGCCGCGCCGGGCGCACACCGCTGGGTATGGGACCTTCGCCGCCCGCGCCCCAAGGCCGTCACCTATAATTATTCGATCGCTGCGGTCTGGGGACTGGACACTCCCCTTGATCCTCAGGGCCAGATCGTCGAGCCCGGCCGTTATACCGCCGTGCTTACGGTTGACGGACGCTCGCAGACGGCCAGCTTCGACGTCCTTCCTGATCCAAGAGTGACGGGTGCCGACTACCGTGCCGCCCGCGCATTCTCCGAAAGCCTCTACGAACCGATGGAAAAGGCATGGCGGGGCTATGCGGAAATGAAATCGGTCCGCGACGGGCTCGACATGCGCATTGGCCAGATCCGCGATGCTGCGCTCCTCGCGGAGGCGAAGGCGCTGAAGGCGAAGCTCGAGCCTCCAGCGGGTCCAAACGCCGGCTTCGAGGGTGAGAGCGGAACGCTCGCCGCGCTCGAGACCTCGGCCGAAGGGGCCGATACGGCGCCCTCGGACGGCTTGAGGCAGATCGCGGCCCAGACCATAAGCGAGGTCAACAGCGGCTGGGCGGCGTGGCAACAGACGAAGGCCGGAGAGCTTGAACTGCTGAACCGACGTCTTGCCGCGGCGCACCTCCAGCCGATCGTCATTCCGCCCGAAGGCGAGCTTCGTGCCGAACCCCCGGCCGGCGGAGAGGAGCTACCCTGAGTCAATGGCCTCCTCCCCCGGAGACAGGCTGCTTCGCACCCTCCTTACGGCTGTCTACGGCCTCTTGCGGCTCAACTGGCAAGTGCGCCGGCCGCGCACTTTCGGTGCGCATGCCTTTGCACTGACGCCCGCGCATAAGCTGATCCTCGTAAGGCTCCGTTACGCGCCCGGATGGCGCCTTCCAGGAGGAGGCCGGCGTGCTGGCGAGGAGCCAGTCGACGCGGCCCTCCGGGAGCTTCGCGAAGAAGTCGGAATGACCTCGCACGGCAGCGTGAGGACTGCCGCCCAGCTGGAACAATATCCCGATTTCCGCAGGGACCTCGTTTCCCTCGTGGTCGTCGAAGACGTGACCTACAGCCCTCGCTGGTGTCTCGAGATCGAGCGGGTGATCGAGGTTCCGCTGGACCAGCTGCCCAACGACATTGCGCCGGTTGCCCGCGCCTGGATCGATGCCGTGACAGACAAGCTCAAGCTATAGTTCGGCGGCCCCAGGAGACGAATAGGTCTGCAATGTGCGGCCAAGCCCCTGCAGCGATGTCCCGACACGGATCGCATGCGTTATTGACAGGCCATGCACCGCCTCTTTGTCGCCATTCGTCCGCCGCAGACGATCCGGGATCTCCTGATCGATGCGATGGACGAGGGCCCCGATTTCCGCTGGCAGGACGAGGAACAGCTCCACCTTACCTTGAGGTTCGTCGGCGAGGTCGAGCGGCCGCTTGCAAGCGACATTGCCGACGCGCTCGGGACCATCCGCGCGAACCGCTTAGCCCTTTGCATCCGGGGCGTCGGCCGGTTCGAGCAACGAAACAGCGGAGCACTATGGGCAGGTGTCGAGCCAAGGGAGCCGCTTGCAGCGCTCAGCTCGAAGGTTGAACGGATATGCCAGGAAGCCGGCCTCGAGCCCGAACGCCGGACCTTTCACCCCCATATCACGCTTGCACGGTGGAAGGGGCGGCGGAGCCACGAGGTGCAGGACTTCCTCGAACGCTGGAGCGGCCTTTCATCGCCACTCTTCGAAGTCCCAGAGTTCATCCTGTTCGAGAGCCGCCTGTCGCGCCATGGCGCCCATTATGAGGAGGTCGAAAGCTATGCGCTTTACTAGCAGCTGAGGCCGCGAGCCGGAGCCGTTGCTCGACCATGAAGCCGTACATGCTTCCAGGCTTCCAGCGCTTCAGCACAGCAGGAGCGCTGGCCTCGACCAGCAGTCTGCCGGAGGCATCGCCTTTCTCGAGCAGGCAAGCGCCACGGCTGTTCTCGACCCAGGCTGAACGCCATGCATCGTCGGGATATTGCGCTTTCATGATCGGGGCTGCGCGCGCCAATCGGTCGAGCGCGCCTGCATAGTCGCCCCGGCGGCATTGCAGGTCTGCAAGGTCCACCAAGATTGGAGCGATCAGACGATTATGGTGCACCTTTGCCGCATTGAGCGCTCGTTCGAACAGCGTTTCCGCTTCCTCGTCTGCCCCTAGGCCTTCCTTGGCGAGCGCCAGATTGGAGAAGATGAACGCAAGATCGTCATGCGTGTCGCTGCGCTGCGCAAGATAGATATTGGCGCTGCGCGTCAGGAGCCGCGCTGCCTCGGCAAATTTGCGCTGCTCGAGCATCACCCGGGCAAGATTGTTGAGTGTTCCTCCAAGATCGGGGTGGTTGGGGCCGAGGATTTGCTCATCGACGGCAAGCGACTGTTTCCAGTAGCCTTCGGCCGCTTCGGGATCACCGGCGAGATATGCCGCCGACCCGAGATTGCTGAGATCCTGCGAAACTTGAGGATCCAATTTCCCATTCACTGGAAGCCGGATTGCAAGAGCTCTTGTGTAATTTGCGCGCGCTGCGCCCGTGTCACCCGAAAAGAAGCTCGTAAGGCCTGCAGCTTCCAGATCGCGCGCGACGTCGATTGAGCGCCGACCTTCGCGGCTCTCGTCCCATCCAAGAGCGATCCTTATCGAACGGCCGGCCTCGCTGAAGCGCGAGGATCCGGCGAGCGCCTCCGCCTTTCCGATCAGGAGACGCGAGTATAAAGTTGGATCCTGGAGATCCTCCGGACGCTTGATGAGTGAAAGCGCCTGGTTCGAATAGGCAATTGCGGCATCGTAATTCGCCTGCAACCCCTGGGACCGGGCAAGAGCGCCGAGTTGCCGCGCTCGGGTCTCGGCTCTCGATACCTTGAGGCCGAGCGAGCTTTTGATGAGCGCGTCCGCACGCCGGAAAGACCCAAGTCCCATGTAGACTTCGCTCAACGTACTCACGAGCTCCGCCTTGACGTCCGGCTCGTTGTCGAGCTGACCGCCGATCTCGCGCGCGCCCCGGTCGAGCACTTCGAGTGCCGTGATCGAACGACCCTTGGCTTCCGAAGGGTCCGAAACCTGGAACAGACCTTTGACAAAATCGGTGGTGCGCTGCGCCGCGAGCGATTGCTGGCGGGCGATGTCGCGCTGCCGGACGGCATCTGCACGGGAGATGAGCGCGAAAATCGTCAGTCCAGCCATCAGGAGAAAGCCGACGCTCGCAGCAGTCGCAAGTGCAAACAGTCGTTTGTGGCGCCGGACTTGTTCGCGTTGGCGCAGGTCATCGTAGCGTACGCCGATGATGCCGGCGACAAGCTTGAGGAAGGCCGGGCGCTTACCGTCGCCGCTGGGGCGGGCGTCGGCGGCAAGAGGTTCACCATGTTCAAGAAGCGCCGGCGGGAAGATCGAACGAGAGGGGTCTGGTGGTCCCGTACCAGCGCCGCCTTCGGGAACGATCAGGCACTGGATCCGGTCGCGTCTTCCAAGCTTCGTGAACTCGCGGACTTCCTCGTTCACCCAGCGCGATTGTGCGGCGCTCCTCGAGCAGATGACGATGAGACTATGTGCTTCGCGCAAGGCGTCACGGACCGAACCTGCAAGATCCGTGGAGGCTGCAAGTTCCTCCCGATCCTGGAAGACGGGAGGAAGTCGCCGCCCCAGAGGGCCAAGAGGACTGTCGCGCCCGATAAGTGCTGCGGGAAGCCGATAGCGCTCCAGTTCACGATGAAGCCAGGCTGCCCAGCGGCGGTCCCGGTGATTGTAGCTGATGAAGGCTGAATAGCGGATCGTTCAGCCCCCCTTCCCTTGCGTCAGGCCAG
>DATMHD010000337.1:0-4394 GCA_035555075.1 Sphingomicrobium sp.
GCATCGGCCCAAGCGGCCGCCCGGCGAATATGTGCACGTGAAGGTGAGGCACTTCCTGGCCGGAATCGGGTCCTGTATTGGCAAGTAGCCGATACCCAGGTTCCACCGCCTCACGGGCGACCTTCCCCACGGCCCGGACGAACCCGGCGATCTGCGCGTCCGAGGCCTTGGCGGAAAAATCATCCCAGGAGACGTAAGGCCCCTTCGGAATGACGAGAACATGCGTCGGTGCCAGCGGGTTGATGTCGTGGAAGGCGAGAGCGTGTTCGTCCTCGTAGACCTTGTTCGAAGGAATTTCGCCCCGCAGGATGCGCGCAAAGATGTTATCCTCGTCATAGGGATCGGTGGCATTGATGGACATTAGGGCGGACTCCGCTTGACCGGGCTCGCCTGCCCGCTACCACAAAGAGATGACTGACGAGACTCCCGAGAGCCTCATTCCCTATGACGAGATCGTGCAGGACGCACTGCGCGCAGTCGTGGGCCGGGTTCTTGGGGAGGTGGAACGCTCCGGCGGCCTGCCAGGCGACCATCATTTCTACATCACATTCAAGACGAGGATGCCGGGCGTCTCGATTCCCAAGCATCTGCTCGAGCGATTCCCGGACGAAATGACCATCGTCATCCAGCACCGCTTCTGGGACCTCAAGGTCGAGAACGACAGCTTCACCGTCGGCTTGTCATTCGGCGGCGTGCCGGCAACCCTCCACGTGCCCTTCGCAGCGGTTACTCAGTTCCACGATCCTGGTGTTGAGTTTGCATTGACGTTCCAGGCCAATGCCGAGGACGCTCCTCACGAGGAGCATGAGCGGGCAGAGAATGATCCGCCCGAGGGCGAAGCGGCCCAAACCAGGGACGATGGGTCAAACGTCGTCAGCGTGGATTTCACTCGCAAGAAATGATCCTTCCGCCGGGCTTGATCCCGGCTGAGCCTGCCTTCAAAGCGCCAGCGAAGCACGGAAGGCGGTCGCCTGTCCGGCGACCGGCGCAAGAGGATCCTTCATGTCAACCTCAACTCGTACCGAAACCGATAGCTTCGGCCCGATCGAAGTTCCCGCCGATTCTTATTGGGGCGCTCAGACCGAGCGCTCGATCGCGAACTTTCCCTTTGGGCGGCGCGAGCAGATGCCGCCCGAGATCGTCCATGCGCTCGGATTCATCAAGCAGGCCGCGGCACGGGTGAATGCGCGCATCGGCGGGCTTGATCCCAAGATTGCCGAAGTCATCCAGCAAGCGGCCGCCGAAGTCGCCCGAGGCGATCTCGACAGCCAGTTTCCGCTGGTCATCTGGCAGACGGGCTCCGGCACCCAATCCAACATGAATGCCAATGAAGTGATCGCCGGGCGGGCAAACGAGATCCTGACCGGCAAACGTGGCGGCAAGGAACCGGTCCACCCCAATGATGATGTGAACAGAAGCCAATCCTCCAACGACAGCTTCCCGACCGCGATGCATGTCGCCGCGGCGCGGGCGGTCCACATGCGACTATTGCCGGCGCTCGCAAAGATGCACGAGCAGCTGGCTGACCAGGCGCAGCGCTGGGACTCGATCGTCAAGATCGGCCGGACCCATCTTCAGGATGCGACGCCGCTGACGCTCGGCCAGGAATTCTCGGGTTATGCGGCGCAGATCGAGGATTGCATCTCCAGGGTCGAGGGCGTCCTTCCAAGGGTGCTGCGTCTTGCCCAGGGCGGCACTGCAGTGGGCACGGGTCTCAATGCGCCAGCCGACTTTGCGGAGCAATTCGCAAAGGAGGTCTCGAGCCTCACGCACCTCCCGTTCACCTCGGCTCCGAACAAGTTCGCGGAACTCGCCGCACACGACACGATGGTCGAGCTTTCCGGCATACTGAACGTGATCGCGACGGCCTGCACGAAGATCGCCAATGACATCCGGCTGCTGGGATCGGGTCCAAGGTGCGGGCTTGGCGAGCTCAAGCTGCCTGAAAATGAACCTGGCAGCTCGATCATGCCGGGCAAGGTGAACCCGACCCAGGCGGAGATGCTGACCATGGTCGCCGCCCAGGTGATTGGCAACAATATGGCGGTGACGATCGGCGGGATGCAGGGTCATCTCGAACTCAACGTCTTCAAGCCGATGATCGGATCGAACGTGATCCGCTCGATCAATCTCCTCTCGACCGGCATGGAGAGTTTCACTCAGCGGATGCTCGAAGGAACAGAGCCCGACGAGGCCCGGATCGCCGAGCTCATGAACCGCTCGCTGATGCTCGTGACAGCGCTCGCGCCGGAGATCGGCTATGACAATGCAGCAGCGATCGCCAAGCACGCGCACAAGAACCGCCTGACGCTCAGGGAAGCGGGGCTGGAGCTTGGCCTCGTCGATGAAGCGACCTTCGACCGGGTGGTGAAGCCCGACACGATGATCGGTCGCTAGGAGCCTAGATCGAGAGGTTCACACGAATCCCGAGATTGTCGATCCCGGGGTTCTCCTTGCCGAAGATCTGGGCATGGCTCATATGCACCCAGCTCGCCTCGACACTGACCCGCCGGCTGACCTGCGTCCCGATGCCGAGCTCCGGCTCGAACAGCACGCGGCTGCCGAACGCGATCTTGTCGGTGCGATAGAATTTGCCCGCCGAACCCGTGTGCACTGCGATCCCGAGGCCCGGCCTTACATACCAGCCGGCTCCGAGGGCATATTTCGCATCGATGCCGACGGCCGCATAGCTGGTGTTACCAGCGCTGTTGACGGCAACGAAGCCATAGGGTTGCAGGGCGCCGCTCCAAAGGTGTCCGACTGAGCCGCCGCGATATCCGATCGAGACGTCGACGCCACTTTCGATCCCGGCATCGTCGAGCGGCGTCTTGACGTCGTGCACATGGACGCCGCCGAACAGCTCCGCAGCATGAGCGCTGCTCCCGAGGGCAGCGGCCATCACCATGGCGCCAAGCATTGCAACCGCTTTCAAGAGCCTCTCCCGTCGAAGTGTCCTTAGTCAACACTCCGCTCTGCTTTTGGTGCCTTAACGCATAGACTGCCACGCCTGCAGCGTCTCGCTCGGAGCGATTAACTGCCAGACGTTGAGCGTCAGGTTATCGCGGATGGTAAACAGCGGGATCACTTCAAGAGCAAGTACAACCAGGATTGCCGGCCCAAGCGGCAGTTTGCGCGCAAGAAAGAAGCCGAGCGCCATCATTGCCATGTCGGACAGCGAATTGATGATGCTGTCGCCCGTATATCCTAGCGCCGCAGTCGTCGCCCGGTATCGGTCGATCACCCAGGGCGTGTTCTCGGTCACCTCCCAGGCGGCTTCGGCAAGCAGGGCGGCAACGAACCGGCGCCCCACCGGCCATCCGCGCGCACCAAGCCGCAGGATCAGGTAGAACAGGAAGCCGTGGACGACGTGGCTGAGACTATACCAGTCGGCCAGCATCTGACTTGTCTTCGGACTATCTCTTTCACCGACCCAGAAGGTCAGCGTCCCGCAGGTGCAAAGGGGATTGCGGCCCATCGCGAGCAGGATCGCCGCGGCGAGGCCCAGGATGGCAAAGGTCAGGAACCAGTCGCGGCGGGACATGGGCCCGTCGATTAGCAGAGCGGTCCGGCTTGCAAAGATCGGCTGTTGGGCTGATCAGGCCCTGCGATGCTGCGTGCCTACGGACCTGGTTGCAACGGCGAGATCGTCGAAGCCAAGCTCGACTTGATCCCTGAAGCAGCGACCTGGGTCGATCTTGAGGAACCGACGCACGAGGAAGAAGAGCTGGTCGAGCGGTGCATCAGGCTTGACGTTCCGACCGAAGACGAAATGGCCGAAATCGAGCCTTCAAGTCGGCTCTACGAGCGCAATGGCGCCCTATATATGACGGTAAGCGTCCTATATGGCGTGGTCGACGGCAATCCCCGGACGACGCCGATCAGCTTTGTTCTTACCGACAGGCTGGTGACTGTCCGCTACGCGACACCCAAGCCCCTCCGGAGCTTCGCAGAGCATGCACGGCGCGATTCGCAGCTCGTGCGGGATGCTCCGACTGCCCTCGTGCGGATGCTCGATGCGATCATCGACCGCCTTGCGGACGAGCTTGAAGAGGTTGCGCGCGACTTCGAGGAACTATCGGCACAGATCTTCCACAAGGACGTCGACGAGCGCCGCATTCCTGCGGCCCGGCTCACGGCGCTGCTGACGCGGATCGGGCGCAGCCAGATCCTCCTGACCAAGATCCGTTATTCGGCCGTCAGCACCATCCGGATGCTGAGCTTCCTTTCCGGGGCGAACCGCTTCCACGAGGCCAAGCAGTCGGAGGTCAGGCACCACCTCACCAGCCTCAGCACGGATGTGACGTCGCTCAGCGAGCATGCAAGCTTCCTGTCCGACAACCTCACCTTCCTACTGGATGCCTCGCTCGGGCTCATCAGCATCGAGCAGAATGCTG
>DATMHD010000338.1:0-7130 GCA_035555075.1 Sphingomicrobium sp.
ATGTTCCGCCTCAAGCCCAAGCCCGGAGAGAAAGCAGAACCCTGGATGCTCAAGAAGGTGACCGACGGCTTTGCCGATCCCGGCGACGGCGAGGCGTTGGTGGACAATTGCGTAACGAGCGTCACGACGGGACGCACCATGGCCGAAATCGCCGCGGGCGAGGACGTCTGGCAGTCCAACCGCGGGGGTAAGAAGGGCGGGCGCGCCAAGAAAGCCGCCGGCAAGGCGCCGCCGGCGTTCGAGGAACCGCAACTTGCAACACTCGTGGACGAAGTGCCGGAGGGCACGTCCTGGATCCACGAATATAAATATGACGGCTATCGGCTCCTACTTGCCGTCGGCGACGGGGTCGCCACCGCCTGGACCCGGAACGGCAAGGACTGGAGCGACAAGTTCAAGGCCCTCGTCAAGGCCGCGGCGAGGCTCCCGTCGGGATGTCTCATCGATGGGGAGGCGGTGGCCATCGACGATGAAGGAAAGCCGAGCTTCCAGCTGCTTCAGTCGACGCTGAAGGATCAGAAGGGGGCCAATCTCGTCTTCTATGCCTTCGACCTCCTGGTCGAGCGTGGCAAGGATGTGAGGTCGCTGCCCAATATCGAGCGCAAGCAGCGGCTTGCCGCACTGCTTGAGGGCGTCGGAGCGCCGATCCTCTACGGAGATCATGTGATCGGTCGCGGGGAAGAGTTGTTCCGCGAGGTCTGCAAGACTGGCGGGGAGGGCATCGTCTCCAAGCGCGCCAGTGCACCTTACCGGGGCACGCGCACCCGCGACTGGCTCAAGATCAAGTGCATCCAGCGCCAGGAATTCGTGATTGTCGGATGGTCGGAAAGCGACCGGCGTATCGGCTTCCGGTCACTGCTGCTCGCCGCAAAGGAGCATGGGAAGCTGACCTACGTCGGCAAGGTCGGCACCGGGTTCAACGCCCGCCTCATCGAGGAACTCATGGGCCGGATGGAACCGCTTTCGATCGAGAGATCGGCGGTCGAGGTTCCGCGCGCCGACCGCAAGGGTGCCCATTGGATCAAGCCGGAGCTGGTCGCCGAGATCGCTTTTGCAGAATTTACGGACGACGGGATCCTCAGGCACCCGAGCTTCATTTCGCTCCGTGAGGACAAGCCGGCAGAGGACGTTGTCGTGGAGCAGCCGCAAAAGCTCAAGGCCACCAATGGGAAGCGCAAGGCTGCTGGCAAGGCCAAGGGCAAGGGAAAAGGACAGGCATCGGCGGAGGATTTTGGCATCGAGATCAGCAGCCCCGAACGAGTGATCTTCCCCGAGCTCGGGCTCACAAAGAAGGATCTTGCTGATTATTATGCGACAATCGAGCCGCTCATCATGATCGATGCGGCCAGGCGGCCGATGACCCTCATCCGCTGTCCCGGCGGCCGCACCGGCGAATGCTTCTTCCAGAAGCACGACAAGGGCACCTTTGGACCTCACGTCCTGCACATCCCGATCGAGGAGAGCGACGGCGCCATCGAGGACTATCTCTATTTCGATGACATCACGGGCCTGCTGGCGAGCGTGCAGATGGGGACAGTTGAGTTCCACGGCTGGGGGAGCAAGGTCGACAAGGTCGAATATCCCGACCGCCTCGTGTTCGATCTCGACCCGGACGTCGGCCTTGATTTCAACAAGGTGAAGGATGCTGCCGTCCGTCTGAAAGCACTCCTTCAGGATCTCGGACTGAAGAGTTTCCCGCTCCTGTCCGGAGGCAAGGGGATCCATGTTGTGGTCCCCCTCGACCAGACGAAGGACTGGCCCACTGTGAAAAGCTTTGCCGAGCGCTTCAGCCGGGCAATCGCCGAAGCCGAGCCACAGACCTTCACCGCGAACATCCGCAAAGTGCAGCGGCAGGGACGGATCTTCCTCGACTGGCTTCGCAACCAACGCGGCGCGACGGCGGTGATGCCCTATTCCGCGCGGGCCCGTGAAGGGGCGCCAGTCTCCGCTCCGATCGCATGGGAAGAGCTCGACCGCTACGAGAGCGGTCATCATTTCAGCATTCGGGATGCGCAGGAGCTTCTCGAGCGCGCCGGCTCCAAGCTCCTCGCCGGCTGGGGCGAAGCGAAGCAGGCATTGCCGGACGCCTAGGCGATCGATCCGAGATTCACTCCGCGCGTCTCGCGAGCAAGGAGCGCGCTGATGCCGCTGATCACGCAGGCAATGGCGACATAGATGGATACGGGAACCGAGGAATGCTGGCTCTTGTAGAGCCACAGCGAAATGATGGGCGCAAGTGATCCCGCAAAGATTGCCGTCAGCTGATACGCGATCGACACGCCTGAATAACGGATCCGGGTCGGGAACAGTTCGGTGATGAAGGCGGCCTGCGGCGCATACATCGAGCCGTGGAGGACGAGCCCGACGACGATTGCAAGAATGATCACTCCGTTGCTGCCGCTCGCGAGCATAGGGAAAAAGAGGAAAATGAAGATCGCCGTTCCGAATGCGCCGGACGCATAGACGGGCCTACGACCGATCCGGTCCGACAGCGCTGCAAGGAGCGGAATGGCGACGAACTGGACCGCTGCACCGATCAGCAGGGCATCAAGGGCAAGGCTCCTGCTGTGTGAGGCGACGTCGACGAGGAAGGTCAGCGAAAAGACGGTGAGGACGTAATAGACGATATTCTCGCCGACCCTGAGACCGGCTCCGAGCAGCACCGCACGGGGCCGTTGGCGGATGACCTCCATGGCCGGCAGTTTTGCAGGAGCTTCGGAAGCCTCGATCTCGGATTCGAACATCGGGCTCTCGGTGACGCGGTTGCGGATGTACCAGCCGACTGCAACAAGAATTGCCGACAGCAGAAACGGCACGCGCCAGCCCCACCTTATGAACTCGGCTTCGCTCTGCAATCCGGCCATGAGGGCGAGGATGCCGGCCGAGAGCAGGCTTCCAAGAGGAACGCCGGCCTGAGGCCAACTCGCCCAATAGCCCCGACGTGAGGCGTCGCCATGTTCCGCCGCCATGAGAACGGCGCCGCCCCATTCGCCGCCCACTGCAAAACCCTGGAGGACGCGCAGCACAATAAGGCCGATCGGTGCCCAGATCCCGATCGACGCATATCCTGGCAGGAGGCCGATCATGAGGGTTGCAAGCCCCATCATGACGAGGCTCCACATCAACAGGCGCTTGCGGCCGACCCGGTCACCGAAATGACCGAAGACGATGCCGCCCAGGGGGCGCGCGACGAACCCGACGGCGTAGGTCGCGAATGCGAGCAGAGTGCCGACCAATGGATCGAACGAGGGGAAGAAGAGCTTATTGAAGACGAGCGCCGCGGCCGAGCCGTAAAGGAAGAAGTCGTACCACTCGATCGTGGTCCCGATGAGGCTCGAGAGGATGACCCGAGTCAGAGATTTTTCCCGCTTTGGTGCGCTTGAAGGCATGAACAACCCTTTCGTTGCGCCCAGAGCTAGCGCGATCCGTGCCACAAGCGCCAGATTGCGCTGACGCACGCTTGCTACGACCGCTGCTGCGCCTTAGCCCTCTTTGCCATGCGCACGACCCTTCTCCCCGCTTTGCTGCTTCTCGTCGCCGCCCGGCCGCCTGAGACCGATCGATGGCGAGCAGAGGCTGCAAACGTCACCATCACTCGCGACAATTGGGGCATCGCGCACGTCCACGGAAAGAGCGATGCGGACGCGGTGTTCGGCATGATCTATGCGCAGGCGGAGGACGATTTCCCGCGGATCGAAGCAAATTATCTAACGAATCTCGGGCGCACTGCAGAAGCCGAAGGGGAAAAGGCGATCTGGCAGGACCTTCGCGCGCGCTTCTATGTCAGCGATAGCGAGCTCAAGGCCGATTACGCGCGCAGTCCGCTCGCCATGCGCCGACTGATGGATGCCTGGGCAGACGGGCTGAACTATTTCCTCAAGACCCACCCCGACGTGCATCCGCGCGTGATCACGCGCTTCGAACCATGGATGGCGCTGAGCTTCACGGAAGGAAGTATCGGCGGCGACATCGAGCGGATCGATCTTAAGGACCTTGCCGAATTCTACGGGAACAAGCCGAAGCTTGCCTTTGCTGCGCCCGACACCGAGCCGCGCGGTTCGAACGGCATTGCAATTGCGCCGAAGCTCACAAGTGACGGCGGCGCGCTGCTGCTGATCAACCCGCACACGAGTTTCTATTTCCGCTCGGAACTGCAGATGTCGAGCAACGAGGGGCTGGATGTCTATGGTGCTGCGACCTGGGGCCAGTTCTTCATCTACCAGGGGTTCAATCCACATGCGGGCTGGATGCACACCTCAAGCGGCGTCGATAATGTCGACGAGTTCACCTACCGGATCGAGCATCGGGGCAATGGTTATTGCTACTGGTACGGTTCCACCTGCCGTCCGATGGGGACGCGGCCGATCACCATCCGCTATCGTGCTAATGACGGCCGTCTCGCCTCTCGAACGTTCAAGGCATTCATGACGCACCGTGGGCCGATCGTTCGCGCGGATGGGAAGCGCTGGATCGCCTTTGCAATGATGAACAGACCGGTCGAGGCGCTTCAGCAGAGCTATCTTAGGACCAAGGCAGTCGACCTTGCCTCGTTCATGCGTGTCTCCGAGTTGAAGGCGAACAGCTCGAACAATACGGTCTTTGCCGACGACAAGGGCGAAATCGCGGTGCTTGCGCCGCAGTTCATGCCACGCCGTGACAACCGGTTCGATTATACAAGGCCGGTCGACGGCAGTGATCCGGCGACGGACTGGCATGGGCTGCATGCCGTCAGCGAGCTTCCGAACACCATCAACCCGGCTACCGGCTGGGCGTTCAACAGCAATGACTGGCTCTATTCGGCAGCTGGTTCCTATTCGCCGAAACCGCAGAATTTTCCCGCCTATCTCGACATGGCGGGCGAAAGCTATCGCACCATTCACGCGACCCGTCTTCTGACCCAGCCTGGCCGCTGGAGCCTGGACCGGCTCCAGGCCGCGGCATACGACAGCGCCCAGCCCTCTTGGGAAGTGCTGGTGCCAATGCTTGTGTCGGCATGGCAGGCGCTTCCCGCGAGCGACCCGCAGCGCGGCCGCCTCGCGGAGCCGGTCGCGCTCCTCGGCGCCTGGGACAAGCGCTGGTCGATCACTTCGGTCCCCAACACGCTTGCAAACTTCTGGGGTGACGAACTTGCAAGGGCGGTCGGTTCAAGGAAGTGGAACGACCATCAGAACGCCTTCCGTCACATGGAACATCTGAGCCCGGCCGAGAAGATCGCGACCTTTTCGCGGGGGCTCGATCGTCTCGAGCGCGATTTTGGCGGCTGGCGCGTGCAATGGGGCGAGGTCAATCGTTTCCAGCGTATCTCGCCTGCAATCGATTCCCCGTTCGATGACAAGGCGCCGAGCATACCGGTCGGCTTCACGTCCAATCGCTGGGGCTCGCTCGCATCTTTTGGAGCGACCCAGAAGCCCGGAACGAAGCGCTGGTACGGCACGAACGGAAACAGTTTCGTTGCAGTCGTCGAGTTCACCCCGAAGGGACCTCGGGCACGTGCAGTCACTGCGGGCGGCGAGAGTGGCAATCCCTTGTCGCCGCATTTCGACGACGAGGCTCTGCGCTATGCCGCGGGCGACTTACGCAATGTCTATTTCACCCCTGAGGCGCTGAACGGCCATGTCGAGCGCGTCTATCGCCCCGGCGACTAGTCACGCCCTGCGAACTTGTCGGTAGCTCGAATGAGGCCATCGAGAACGCCGGGTTCGCTGAACAGATGCCCGCCGTCAGCGATGATGTTGAGCTCGACCTCGGGCCACGCTTGCTTGAGCTTCCATGCCGCAGCGGGCGGGGTGCACGTGTCATGCCGGCCCTGGACGATGACCCCGGGGATGCCGCGCAGCTTGCTTGCATCCTTGAGGAGCTGACCTTCCTCCAGCCAGCCGCGGTTCGCCATATAATGGTTCTCGATGCGGGCAACGGCGATTGCGACGTCAGGGCTGGTGAAATGCTCGATGGTCGAAGGGCTCGGAAGGAGCGTCACGATGTCGCCCTCCCACTTGCTCCAGGCCTTGGCGGCGTTGAGCGTTTCGTCCTTGTCGTCACCGGTGAGACGTTTGCGATAAGCTTCGACGAGATCACCGCGCTCATTGCTTGGGATCGGTGCGAGGAACTCCTCGAACTTGTCGGGATAGACCTGCGATGCGCCGCCTTCCTTGTACATCCAGTCGACCTCGTAAGGATCGAACAGGAAGATGCCCCGAAGCACGAGCTCGGTGGTCCGCTCAGGATGGGTCTCGGCATAGGCAAGCGCCAGGGTGGAACCCCAGCTTCCGCCGAAGACCTGCCATTTCTCGACCTTTGCGACACTCGTTCTCAGCTTCTCGATATCCCCGACGAGGTCCCAGGTCGTATTGTTCTCGAGGCTCGCATAGGGCGTCGACTTCCCGCAGCCCCGCTGGTCGAAGACCAGGATCTTGTACTTGTCGGGGTTGAACTGGCGGCGGTGGTCAGGGCTTGATCCTCCGCCGGGTCCTCCGTGAAGGAAGACGACGGGCTTGCCATCAGGATTGCCGCAGAGCTCCCAATAGAGGTTGTGGCCGTCACCGACATCGAGCATGCCCGTCTCGTACGGCTCGATCTCGGGATAAAGGGTTCGGCGCTTGGGTGTCGACGCGTCCATCAGAAGCTGAACTCCTCATAGATGTGGGATACGTCACCGTCCCACTCGTTTTGATATTTGTTGAGCAGTCGGTCGGCTGGTGTGATGCCGGTGAGGACGACTTCGCGGAGCGGATCGAGGAAGCCGCCCTCATTGTCGCCTGCGCTGTTGAGTCGCGCGCGGCGTGTGAGCCCGCCTGCGGAGATGTCGAGCACCTGGCCTGCAAGTTCCTGCATGGAACGCCCGTCAGGAGTCATTGCCTCGAGTGCGAGCCGGGGGACATCATGGCGGAGCTTCTCACGCCCTTCGATCGACCAGTGTTTCACGAGATCCCACGCGCTCCCGAGTGCCTCATCATCATAGAGGAGGCCCACCCAGAAGGCCGGTAGCGCGCAGATGCGGCTCCAGCGACCCCCGTCGGCGCCGCGCATTTCGAGGAAGCTCTTAAGTCGCACCTCCGGGAAGGCGGTCGACAGGTGATCGGTCCAGTCGCTGAGCTACGGCTTCTCGCCAGGAAGCTCGGGCAGGCGGCCAT
>DATMHD010000339.1:0-2253 GCA_035555075.1 Sphingomicrobium sp.
ATCGTCTTCTATGAATCGGGAAACAAGGGCGTCAGCGAGGAGCATATGGCGATCATGAAGGCCATACGCGACCGCTTCGATCCCCACGGCGGCCGGGCGATCGGCTCGCGAGAGATGCTCGACAGCAAGATCGCCGAATATGGCGGCGAGATGCTCTACGTGGACAAGAGTTCCGGCAAGCCGATGTGGGCCATGGAATATTCGCGGGACGAGGGCGCGCGTGCATATCAGGACGAATATTCGCCACCCTTCCACAAGGACGAGCCTGCCTACAACCGCAACCAGGACAGTCTTGCCATCGAAGATGTGAAGCGCTGGTACGAATATTATCGCACGAGGCCCGGCACGGGCCGGCGCGTCAGTGCCGGCGGCGTCAACATCATCTTTTCAGACTCGAACACCCATTACCGCGGCGACAACAACTACCGCCGTTCGGGTGAGGTCGATGCCGTGCGCCTGCCCAAGGAAGGCTATTTCGCGAACAAGGTGATGTGGAGCGACTGGGTCGACAGCGTGACCCCATCAACCCATCTCGTCGGCCACTGGAATTATGGGCCAGGCACGGTGAAGGACGTGACGGCCGTGTCGAACGGTAAGGAACTGGAGCTCTTCCTCAACGGAAGATCGCTTGGGAAAGGCGGAAGGAGCGACGGCTTCCTCTTCACCTGGAAGAATGTCGCCTATGCGCCTGGCGTCCTGGTTGCACGGGCGAGGCACGCAGGCGGCGCGACTTCTGAAGCGAAGGTTGAGACTGCCGGGGTCCCGGTCATGCTGAAGCTCACTCCAAGGACTTCGCCCCGGGGCTTCGTGATGGACGGCGCCGACATTGCCTTTGTCGATGTTGAGGTGGTGGACGGGGAGGGTCGGCGGGTCCCCGTCGCCAATCCAAAGGTCCATTTTGACCTTGCAGGCCCCGCGGAATGGCGCGGCGGCATTGCGCAAGGGGATAGCTCCGGAAGGATCCGGCGGACAGAGCCGGTGCCAGGACATGATCCCCGCTATCCCGGACGCGCGCGGGACGAGGACAATTTCATCCTGTCGAAGGACCTCCCGGTTGAAAATGGCATCAGCCGAGTGCTTCTGAGGGCCGGCAGACAAGCGGGCATGGTCCGGCTTCGGGCAAGTGCGCCGGGGCTGAAGGAGGCTATCCTCGAAATCCCGGGGCTCGCCGCGGAGCGGGTGAGTGGGGGTCTGTCGAGCGATTTTCCCGAGCGCCACCAGCAGGGTCTGCTGACGCGCGGCCCGACGCCTCAAGGACAGGGCTATGGGCCCGCCCGATCGACGTTCATTCCATCGAGCGTCATCACCCCTTCCAACCGATCGAGCGCTGCGGCCTCCTTCGATGGGAATGAGCTGACGCGCTGGACCAGCGACGGGACGCCGGCGAACGCGTGGATCGAATATCGGTTCGATACACGAGGAACGTTCAGCTCGATCGATCTCAAGCTCCTCGGATGGCGTTCGAGGAGCTATCCGCTGCGCGTGGCGATCGATGGAAGGACGGTGTGGGAAGGCGAGACCGAGCGCCAGCTTGGCTATGCCCGGATCGGCTTTCCGGCGACGACTGGCAAGGTTGTGCGGATCACGCAGGTCGGCCCGACGGTGGACCGTGATGCCTTCGGGAAGATCGTCGAGCTCAGCCAGACGCGCCAGGGAGGCGACACCGGCGCGGACGAGGTCCCGACGGGCTGGCATCTTGGAATTTTTGAAGTCGACTTCAACGGACCGCCGGCAGGAGACCGACCGATTGCGGCCGATCGCTAGATGATTGCTGCCCGACCGAAGCGTTCACGCGTCGACGCGATGGACTGGCGTGCCTCGGCGATGGCCTGCTCCTCCGTCGCAAAGAGGAGATAGTCGATTACGTGGCCGAGGTGCGCGCGCATCGCGGCACGGGCATCGGCTGCATCGCCGCGTTTGAGCGCGTCGAGGATCTCCTCGTGCTCACCGCCGACCGGACGAGTGCCGGCCCGCCGCGATTTCTCGTGCAGCAGTGCGCATTCAGGAGATGAGGAGCGGACTTCCCAGAGCTCGTCGATGACCTTGATGATGACAACATTGCGTGTCGCGCGGGCGATCAGCATGTGGAAGGCATGATCGGCCGCTTCGGCGACGGCGACGGACGAGCTTTCGTCACCTATCTGTGCAACCAGCCGCTCCAGTTCGGCGATTTCCTCCTTCGTGATCGTCGTTGCCGCGAGTGCAGCAGCCTCACTTTCGAACAACAGGCGGGCTTCTGTCAGCTCGAATGCG
>DATMHD010000340.1:0-3172 GCA_035555075.1 Sphingomicrobium sp.
GAATGGCAGAAGACGAAATTGCCAGCCTTTTCGGCAACTCTTCGTGATGCTGCTCCTCGACACCCATCTCCTTTTATGGACGGGGCAAAGCTCGCGATTTCAAGAAATACTTCCTCTCGCGGCGACGCTGGTTCTTTGGGATGCTCATTGCGCTTCTTATCGTTGATGTGATCGACACCCTGTCCAAAGGTACGGCGCACTTCGCATCACTGGGTCTTGAATATCCGCTCTCGCAGGCAGCTTTGGTGCTGTTGTGCGTTGTCGGGATTGTCAGCCGACGTGACCGCGCTCAGGCAGCGGTCGCAGTCCTCGCGTTCGGTTACCTGCTCGTTCGGGTCGTGCGGTTTTTCGATGTTGCCATCTGAGACGAGACCCGTCTTCCGAGGCATGATGCGCAGTAGGCGAGCGCCGCGGGGGCAGACTTGGAGCGCTGCCCGGAAGAGCAGTTCAGCTCAACATCACCACGGATGAAGGGGTTGGTTGTGCGAATTCATCGCGCGGCGCGCAATCGCTCGGCATTTCTTGGCCATGCGGGCCGGCGAGCGACTGGAGCTCTGGCGCAAACTTAGGGCAAGCATTCGTCGGAAATCGCCCGATCCGCATCTTGCATCGGCCCCCGGCTGGACAAAGACCGCAACAGCCCTAGTCTCCGGGTCGCTCGCTTCAGCTCGTTCCAAGGAGCCACGCCGGTGAGTCGGATCGTCTTTGTAACCGCCGGAATTCTCATTGCCTCGCTCGCCGCAACATCGCCAGCGCGCGCCTCATATCTTCCCGCCCCTTCCGAGCTGATTACTCCTGGCGAACAGGCCCTTCTTGGCGATGCGGTGCGAGCGGTGATGAGCGGAAACGAAGAAGGGAGCGCGGCGCAAATCGCACTTCTTGACTCCATTCTTGCCAAAGATGTCGAGCCCACCAAATTCCGCGGCTACAATCAGATGATCCGATCAAATCTGCTTCTCGATGCAGACCGGAACATCGAAGCGATGGCCGCCGCGGACGAAGCTGTTCGTTTGTTGCCAGGCTACAGCGGCCCGCTGCTGACGGCGATGCAGGCTTACGCATATTCGGACAAGGCTGGCCAAGCCGCTGACTTTCTCCTTCGCGCAAGTGACGTCGACCCTGACGCAGTGAAGGAGCATGTCGACGATTACGACATGTTCAATCTCATAAATCGCTTGCGTGCAGCCAAGGACGAACACCGCCTTCAAATCGTGAGCGATCGCATTCTCGCGATCGGCTGGCGCGGCCAGAAATTCGACTCCCGATCAGATCTCGCGACGCAGGCAATCAAGCTGCACCTTGGCAAAGGCGATGTCGCAGGCGCTCGTGCGCTTGTTCCCGAGCTCATCGAACCAGAGCAGACCTACGATATGCTGGCGAGCAATCGCTATCGCGAGATCTGGCCCGACCTTGAGAAGTGGGCAGGCCCCAAGTTGGCCCGACAATGGGAACTCTATCTCACGGAATCCCGGTCACGTTGGTCTGCAAGCCACGCGCCTGAGGCCGCAGACGCCTATCTCAATGCCCTTCTGACGGCCGGGAGGTATTCCGATGTCGCAAGCGACATTCTCCCGGCGTTCAGCAACCTCGGCAATGCCCGGGACTATGACCTCCTTTTTCGAGTGTCGGGTGTTGCTCGAGCTTTGGTGGGCCTGGGCCGATGGAATGATGTCCGGACGCTCTATGCAGCGGCCGAACGAACCTGGCCGCTGGGCAAGGACGTCAACGCGCTCAATGTCACCGGCAATGAAGCACGATATGCTCTTTCCATGGGGGAGCCCAAGCGGGCCCTCGATCTCATTGACCGCACCATTGCCGAGGCTCAGCGCACGCCCCAGTCGATCAACTCGGATGCGATCATCGGCATGCATCTCGCCCGCACCTGCATCCTGCACGAACTTGGACGGGGATCTGAGGCGGGAAGTTCAATGGCGATTGCCTCTGGCACGGGCGACACGGAAAGCGCCGTCAAGCTGAGGCTTTGCATCGGGGACATGAACGCCGCGCGTGACGTGCTCATCCGCGCGCTTGCCGACGACAGCCACCGCGATGGTGCAATTGCACTCCTGCAGCCAGACGGAGCGCCGCTCTCGAAGAGCCCGTTCGAGCTTCGACTTCGAAATCAATGGGACAGGTTGAGGTCGGACCCCAAGGTCCTCGCAGAACTTTCAAAATACGGCCGGATCCTGCCGTTCACAGTCAACGAAGCAGCGCACTTTGCTCCTGCGACAGGCAAGGGCAGGGAGAAGCCCGCACCGCCGGCTCCCGTCACGCTCAATGTGGCAACGGTTTCCCCGCCTCGAGCCGCCTGACAAGAGTTCCGTTCATCGTGCCGATTGCGGAAACGGAGAAACGGGCCGTCGCCCGCATGCCATGGTGCTTGGCCGGCCGGGCCTTCGCTCCACCATTGCAGGCGCTGGTCGCGGTAACGATAAAGGCCCCGTGCAGGTTAGCGTCATGATCGACAGGCTCTCGAAGGGTGCACCTTCGATCACAGTCTTTACCCTGTGCGCGTCGCTTCTCGCCGCCTGGTTCGAAGCGCCTCTCTGGCTGCCCACCACTCTTGCAATCCTCGTGGGCAGCCTGGCGCTCCTGTTACTCGTCACACGAGGCCGGCGGCGCAATCTGGAGGGCGGGCACCAGGATCTGGAGGAGGACAAGAGAAGCTGGATCGCCTACGAACTTGCCGGAAAGGGGACACCACCCGGCTATTACATCCTCGGCTTCTTCGCCTTTCTCACTGTCGCGCTGACGGGTTTCCAATCCCCCTACGCCTGGCCGGCATGGGCCGGATTCGCGCTCGGCGGTGTATGGGGCATCGCCAATCGCGAGTATCCCGTCGACGAAGAATCGGACCTCTAATAGGGTCTTTTTGTGCGGCAGTGGGCGCAAGAGGCATAGAAAACTTCCGCCGGCGCGCGGTCCTATCTCTAGTTACTCCATTTCAAGCGGGACGGACCAGCCGAGCCATCGAGTAGAGGCTTGCTGCCGCGACAATCGTCGATGCAGCGCCGAGGCAAAAGAACTGCCAGGCCGGGATCGCGAGCCAATAAGCGCCCATGACGCCCGCAAGGAGGCTGCCGAGGAATTTTGCAATATACCAGGCTCCCATCGTCATTGATGCAAAGCGCACGGGAGCCAAGGATTCGATGAGGGTCAGGCCGGTCGGAAT
>DATMHD010000341.1:0-10469 GCA_035555075.1 Sphingomicrobium sp.
GACGAAGCCGATGATCAGCGACACGAGGTTGAACATCGACTGTTTCCTATCATCATTCGGGAGCCTGCGGCAGTCGCGGAGCGCGGAGCAGCGCGCTGACGTAGAGGGCAAGGGCGATCCAGATCGCCGGAAAAGCCACAATGTGCGCGAGCGTCACATGCTCGCCATAGGCAACCGCAATCACGAACTGGAGCGTCGGGGCGAGGAACTGAAGCATCCCGAGAGTTGAATATTGGAGACGTTTCGCGGCGGCCGTGAAGAGGAGGAGCGGAGTTGTCGAGACCACCCCGGCGAGAAGGAGGAGAATCGCCAGCATTTCGGTTCCGCCGAACACCGCGCCACCTTCCGCATGGCGTCGCAGCAGCCACAGGAGGGCGAGCGGGAACAGGATCAGCGTCTCGATCATGAGACCGGTGACTGCGTCCGTCGCCACGATCTTCCGAAGGAGGCCGTAGAGCGCGAAGGTCGCACACAGGGTGAGGCTGATCCAGAGCTGGGAAAGCGCGCCGGCCGCCAGCACGGAGATGCCGGCTGCTGCGACTGCGACGGCGGTCCACTGGAGCCGGTTAAGGCGTTCGTGGAGGACGAAGCGGCCAAGAAGCACGTTGGCGAGAGGATTGAGATAATAACCGAAACTCGCCGCGAGGATCCGGTCGCTCGTGACTGCGTAGACGTAGAGCAGCCAATTGCCTCCGATGAGGAGTGCAGTCACCAGAAGGATCGCGATGGTCCGGCGTTCCGCCACGGCGGCCCGGACTTTTTGCCAGCCTCGCGTAAGTGCGATGAGGACCGCGAGGAATGGCAGCGACCACAGGACCCGGTGGGCGACGATGTCGGTCGCGGGAAGAACCTCGATGATCTTGAAGTAGATCGGAAGGATGCCCCACAGTGCGTAGGCAAGTAGCCCAAGGATGAAGCCGCTGCGCTGATGCGCCGGGCCCTGGTTCTCGTTCATTGTTCATGCGCCTAGCTGCGGTGAAGCGAGGTTGAAAGATGATGGTGATCACCTCGTTGGTTGAAACGGGCTTCTTCGGCTGCCAGTCTGGGGCCGAGGTCTAGAACGGAGGGCGCGGACGTCACGTGACGCGATTTACAAGGGCCATGACGATGAGCGTTGCACTCATGACGGCGCTTGCCGGCTGCGCGACGAAGCCGGCTCCGCCTCCGGGCGCACATCCCAGCGTCGAAGTGGGTCCGCCGGCCAAGTCGAATGCGTGGAAGGGCGTCGCGACCGCGGCGGACGAGGATCGGCTCTCGAGGCTCGGCCTTGCCTGGCAGCAGGGCCTGGCCGAAGCACAGAAATCCAACCCTGCCGACGTTCGTCGTGAGGGGAAGCTGCTTTTGCCACGTTCGGGCCTGCCGCGGCCGGATCCGACACCGGGAAGCTACAACTGCAGACTGATCAAGCTTGGCAGCGCGGTCCCCAAGGGCCGGTCGTTCGAAACGTTCAAGCCCTTCTTCTGCTACGTGGAGGTCGAGGACAATCTGCTGACGATCGTCAAGCAGACGGGAAGCCAGCGTCCCGCCGGTCGCCTGTGGGAAGATGATGATCCCAACCGCCTCATATTTCTTGGTAGCCTTGCACTCGGGAACGAGGATCAGCCGCTTGCCTATGGGGATGATCCGAAACGCGATATGGCCGGCGTCTTGGAGCGGATCGGGCCATTTCGCTGGCGTCTCGTCATTCCGTGGCCGCAGAGCACGTCGAAGATCGACGTGTTCGAGCTCACTCCGGTCGACTTCACCCAGCAACCCGGATGAACGAAGCGGGATTGCTTGCGGACCCAGCAGAGGTTCGCGCGATCCTTATCGCTTCGGCAAAAGCCGGCGAGGCCATCAGCTATTCGGAAGTGCTCGAGCTTCTGGGCCATCATTTCACGCGGCCCAAGATGCGCGCTCTGTGCAGGGTTCTTGCCTATGTCGATGACGAGGCGGAGGCGTCCGGCGAACCCGAGCTTGCTGTCCTCGTCGTTCGTCAGTCCGACGGCCTTCCTGGCCAGGGCTGGTGGGTCGGCGGTGCGAAGAAGCATGGGTACAACGGCCTCTGGGAGGGTCCCAAGGCGGCGAGGCTCATTCGCAAGATCCAGCGCCGCGCGTTCGATTATTGGGCGGGACGCGCGCTCTAGCTTTCGCTAAGCGCCGCCGGGTGAGCGAAGTTCGCACTTTCATCGTCGAGGCCGATGACGACGGCATCCGGCTGGACCGTTGGTTCAAGCGGCATCTGCCCGAGGTCAGTTTCAACACCGTCTCGCGCTGGGCGCGGACGGGCCAGCTGCGCGTGGCCGGAAAACGGGCAGTGCCTGGCGACAGGGTGGAGGCCGGGCAGGAAATCCGGGTTCCACCGCTCGAGCCCGCTCCGCCGCCCACGAGGAATCGCCCCAAACGCGAGCTGCTGACTGCCGACGAAGAGCAGTTCATCCGTGACATGGTGATCTTTGAAGACCGGAACGCGTTCGTTCTCAACAAGCCGCCTGGTCTTGCAACCCAGGGCGGCACCAAAACAACGCAGCACCTTGATCGGCTGCTCGACGGCCTTGGCGACGAGCGCGGCAGGCCCAAGCTGGTGCACAGGCTCGATAAGGATACTTCAGGAGCATTGCTGGTCGCGCGGAGCGCGCGGTCGGCGGGCCATTTCGCCAAGGCGTTTTCGGGCCGGACGGCGCGCAAGGTCTATTGGGCGATCATCGTCGGTGTGCCCGATACGCATGAGGGCACGATCGATGCGCCGCTCGCGAAGCAGCCGGGCACCGGCGGCGAGAAGATGCACGTCGACGAGGAGAACGGCCTTCCAGCAAAGACAAGGTGGCGGGTCATCGACCGCGCCGGGAACCGGGCGGCTTGGGTTGAACTGCAACCGCTCACCGGGCGTACGCATCAGCTTCGAGCGCACATGGCATCGATCGGACATCCGATCGTGGGAGATGCGAAATACGGAGGCGCCGAAGCGTTTCTGACGGGCGGCATCAGCAGAAAGCTGCATCTCCATGCGCGACGCATCAGGATTGATGCCCCGGATGGCGGAAAGATCGACACCAGCGCCGAACTGCCTTCGCATTTCGCCGAGAGCCTTGCGACGCTCGGGTTCGAGCCAGGGGCGGGTGATGCGCTTCCCGCCGTCCAGCCCACGGGTTCGCCAAGGCCGAGCTGGCCCCGGAGGGAAACACGGCGCGGCGAGCGGCGCTCGCGCGGCTCGCCAGGAAAGGCGAGACGACGGTGAACCGGCTGGCGGTTTTCGACTGCGACGGAACGCTCGTCGACAGCGGCGCAACCATCCACGCAGCGCTGAAGGAAAGCTTCGAGCAAAATGGGCTTGAAGCTCCTGCGCCAAGCCTTTCACGCAGGGTGATCGGCCTTAGTCTCCCCGAGGTGATGGCGGCGTTGCTCCCCGACCTCCCCCCAAGCCGCCATCAGGACCTGGCGCAGGACTATAAGCATGCCTTCATGGGACTGCGCTCGAGCGGAAAAGTCGAGGAGCCGCTCTTCGAGGGCGTTATCGACCTCCTCGACCAGCTGACCGCCGACGGATGGCTGCTTGCAGTCGCGACCGGCAAGTCGGACCGCGGCCTGAGGTTCTGCCTCGAGCAGCACGGGATTCACGCCCGCTTCATTTCATTGCAGACAGCGGACCGGCATCCCTCCAAGCCGCACCCGTCAATGGTCGAGCAGGCGATGCTCGACGGGGGAGCGGCGCCCGCGACGACGATCGTCATAGGCGACACGAGCTTCGACATGGAAATGGCCGTTGCTGCAGGCGCCGCAGCCATTGGAGCTGGATGGGGCTATCATGAGCAGGCCGAACTGCTTGAGGCCGGCGCCCTCGCAGTTGCCGGCGAACCGCTCGACGTCCTCACCCTCATCAAGGAGCATGTCGATGGATGATGGTATCGCGCGCAAGCGCCTGCTCATCTATTCGCTGGTTCGCTTTGGCGGCCTTGCAATCTTCTTCCTTGGTCTTGCGATCATGTACACGGGCCTGGTTCGCCCGGGCGGCTGGCCGCAGCTTGGTGCGATCATCGCCGTCATGGGGGTGCTCGATGCAATGCTTGCACCGCGACTTCTCAAGAAGGGCTGGGACGAACGGGACCGCCTAGGCGAATGAAAAGGTTCTGGAAGGACGTTGCAGTCGAGACCGACGGCGAGGACTGGAGGGTCAAGCTCGACGGGCGGCCCCTCAAGACCCCGGCACGTGCCCCGCTGGTCGTTCCAGCAAGGGCGCTCGCGGACGCGATCGCGGAGGAATGGCGCAGCGTCGACGAGGAAATCGATCCAACACGGATGCCGCTTACCGGGCTTTCAAACGCTGCGATCGACAGGGTCTCCCCGCATCGGGAGGCATTTGCCGAGCAGCTGGCGCGGTATGCGGAAGCCGACCTTGCCTGTTACCGAGCCGAAGCTCCGCGCAGCCTCCTCGCACGGCAGGAAGAGGAGTGGGACAAGCTCCTTGGCTGGGCACGGCGGCGCTATGACGTGGACTTTGCAACGACCTGCGGACTGATCCACATCGCGCAGCCGCAAGCGACCATCGAACGCTTGACCCATGCCGTCCTTGCGCTCGATCCCTATCGCCTTGCCGGCCTGTCGCCCCTGGTGACGATCGGCGGTTCCCTTGTTGCGGCGCTCGGCGTCCTGGAAAAGCGGCTCACCCCCGAGGATGCGTGGAGTGCCGTCAGCATCGACGAGCGTTGGCAGCTGGAGCAATGGGGGGCGGATGCGGGCGCCGAAGCCGCTCTTGAGAGCCGCCGGCGCGACTTTCTCGCGGCCGCCCGCTTCCTTGATCTGCTTGACTAGTGTGCGGGGCCGATGAGGTCGCGTACGAAGGCGACGAGGCCGATCTGCCGGGTGCGCTTCACGCGCTCGGCGGCCACGATCGCCCGGACCTGCGCAAGGCATTGGTCCATGTCGCGGTTCACGAGTACATATTCATATTCCGGCCAATGGCTGATCTCGCCTGCCGCGCGTGACATCCGATCGGCGATCACGGATTCGCTGTCGGTGCCACGGCCGCTCAAGCGGCGCTCGAGCTCTGGCATCGATGGGGGCAGGATGAAAATCGAGACGAGGTCCTCGCCCATCGCCGCCTCGAGTTGCTGCGTGCCCTGCCAGTCAATGTCGAAGAGAATGTCCCGGCCTTGCCGCAGGGCCTGCTTCACGGGAGCCTTCGGAGTTCCGTAGCGATAGCCGAAGACAGGCGCCCACTCGACGAACTCGCCGTCTTCGATCATCGCGTCGAAACCGTCCTCGTCGACGAAGTGATAGTCAACGTCGTCGACTTCGCCCGGGCGCATCGGCCTCGTCGTCGCGGAAATGGACATCGTCACTTCGCTGTCCGCCTCGAGCAGCATCCGCGCGATCGTCGATTTGCCCGCTCCCGACGGCGATGAAAGGACAATGAGTAGGCCGCGGCGCTGGCGGGTGGGCTGGTCCATGGCTGCTCTTGCTTCGGGCGAACCGTTGCCGTCAAGCGATGGAATGTTGCACCGCACAAAAATCCCCTTGAATTGGTGCATTGCAATGTCTATTGTGCACTGCAGCAAACTCGGAGGAATGACTGATGGCAGACGAAACCAAGGTTGAGGCGCAGGTTGCCCGTGAAGCGGCTGCCGAGGCTCCGGCCAAGGTCGCCGAGGCAGTCGCCGGCACGATCGAGACGGTTGTGAAGGAAAATGCGAGGACCGCCAAGCGCACTCGTGCCGCTACTTCCCGTCGCGTCAAGCGTGAGGCCGCAGCCCAGAAGACCGCAGCCAAGGCTGCGACTCGCCGGACTGCTCGCAAGACCCGCGCCGCGACGCGCAAGACCGCTGCTGCGGCCCAGGAAAGGATCCAGAACGTGACCAAGAATGCTTTCAATTTCGACGCCGTCCCGGCGTTCGCGCCGCTTCAGACGATTTTCGCGGATGCCAATGAGCGCAGCCAGGACCTGGTGAAGAAGAGCCAGAAGGTTGCCGAAGAGCTCGCCGATCTCGCTCGCGCCAATGTTGAGGCCGTTGTCGAAGCCGGCCGCGTCGCGACTGAAGGCGCGCGCTCGATCGGCCAGGACGTGGTCGCCAAGCAGCGCGACAGCTTCGAGCAGGCCGCGGACGCCATCCGCTCGCTCGCCGAGGCCAAGAGCCCGACCGAATATCTTCAGCTTCAGGGTGACTTCGCTCGCGCCTCGTTCGACCGTGCGGTCGCCGAGAGCTCGAAGCTGACCGAGTCGCTCGTCAAGCTTGCGGGCGAAGCGTTCCAGCCCCTTTCGAACCGTGCATCGGCGAACGCCGAGCGCTTCAACACCCTCGTTGCCTGACCCTCTCCCCTCCTAAAGTCAGGGCAACGACAGTCGGCGGCCGCTCCAGTATAGGGCGGCCGCCATTTTTTTACCGATATGCTGCCAACTGGCGACTTGCCGCGTTTTCGCGGGCTGCCATATTTTAGAATCACATGCTTTCGACACTGATCACGATGGCGACCGGCCCCGACGACGATGACGGCCTCGATGAGATCGAGACCGGCGTTGCGACACGGACTCGGCCAAAGACCAAGAAGCCGTCCAACTACAAGGTGCTGATGCTGAACGACGACTATACTCCGATGGAGTTTGTCGTGCTTGTCCTGCAGCGTTTCTTCTCGATGGGAATCGAGGATGCGACCCGGGTGATGCTCCAGGTGCACCAGCAGGGAGTCGCCGTCTGCGGTGTCTTCACCTACGAGGTTGCCGAGACGAAGGTCACCCAGGTCATCGATTTCGCGCGGGAGAACCAGCACCCGCTCCAATGCACCCTCGAAAAAGCCTGAGCATTGCAGCAGCGCAAAGGTCCGCTAAACCGCCCCCGTGGACAGTATCTGGATCAAGGGCGGCAGCAGGCTTCAAGGTGAGATCCCTATCAGCGGCGCGAAGAACGCGGCGCTGACCCTGATGCCCTGTGCGCTTCTCACCGAAGAGAAGCTTACTCTCGCAAACCTGCCGCGTCTCGCCGACGTCGACACCTTCAGCCATCTCCTGAACCAGCTTGGCGTCTCGACATCGGTCGCCGGCGTGAAGAAGGGGCAGGTGGGGCGCCGGATGACCCTTCAGGCCGACGACATCGTCTCTACTGTCGCGCCCTATGACATGGTCCGGAAGATGCGCGCGTCCGTACTGGTCCTTGGCCCCATGCTCGCGCGGATGGGCGAGGCGACCGTTTCCCTGCCGGGGGGATGCGCCATCGGCGACCGTCCCATCGACCTTCACCTAAAGGCGCTGGAATGCATGGGCGCCGAGATCGAGCTTACCGCAGGCTATGTGAAGGCGAGCGCACCGAAAGGACGCCTCGCGGGCGGTGATTTCAGCTTCCCAGTGGTCTCCGTCGGAGCCACCGAGAATGCGCTGATGGCGGCCGTGCTAGCGACTGGCAAGACGCAGCTCTTCAACGCGGCGCGCGAGCCGGAGATCGTCGATCTTTGCAACCTTCTCGTCGCGATGGGCGCGAAGATCCGGGGCATCGGCTCGGGGCATCTCATCATCGATGGTGTCGACGCCCTTCACGGCTGCGAATATGAAGTGATGCCTGACCGGATCGAGGCCGGAAGCTACGCTTGTGCCGCGGGGATCACCGGCGGCTCGCTCGATCTCATCGGCGCCCGGCCCGACGACATGCAGGCGACGCTGAGCGCGCTTGCGCATGCCGGCCTCGTCATCGAGTTCCACAACCGAGGTATCAAGGTGAGCGCGAATGGTGCCTTGAAGCCACTTGCACTGTCGACCTCGCCCTTCCCGGGGTTCGCGACCGACATGCAGGCGCAGTTCATGGCCATGCTCGCGCGTGCGGAAGGCGACAGCTTCCTTGAGGAGACGATCTTCGAGAACCGGTACATGCACGTTCCCGAGCTTCGCCGGATGGGCGCAAATGTCGACATTCACGGCCGCTCGGCGATCGTGCACGGCGTCGAGGGCCTGACCGGAGCCAGCGTGATGGCCACGGACCTGCGTGCTTCGATGAGCCTGGTGCTTGCCGGCCTTGCAGCCGAAGGCGAGACCGAGGTGCTCCGCGTCTACCATCTCGACCGGGGCTATGAACGGCTGGAAGAGAAGCTTTCTGCCGTCGGAGCGACGATCGAGCGCCGGAGCGCCGGCTAGAGCTTCTTGAAGAAACGGATGCTGCTCCGCTCATAGCCCATGTGCCGGTAGAAAGCGTGGGCAGCAGTGCGCCTGTCGTTGCTCGTGACCTCGACGAGCTTGCAGCCCCTCTTGCGCATCCATTCTTCGGCGGCTTCTACGAGCAATCGGCCGATCCCGTGCCGCTGGGTGTCCCTTGCGACGACAAGCGCGGTGATCCGACCTAGAGGAGCGGGTCGGTGAATAACTATCCGGCGGGAGACACCGCATAGGCCGACAACCGACTTGTCGAGCGTTGCGACGAGGGGCGACTCCCCTGACTTCTTGAGCGCGGCAAGGTTCTTGCGGACCTGCTTCTCTCCGATCTCGTGCCCGAGTTCATGGATCAGTTCGGTAAGGCGCGTCACATCGGAGGGCTTGGCATCGCGGATCTTGAGCTTGGGTTTCGCTTCCGGCTCGGGCTTCCTTGGGGGCTGGGGCTGCGGCTCTTCGTCTCGCGGCTCGGCATCGTTCGCAGCGCTCCTGGCGGTTCGTTTCGCCTTCGGTTTACGGGGAAGGACGGCGACGTCGAGCGATGCGCCCCAGTCCCGCGCTCCCAGGTTCCTCAAATATTCCTCGATTGCCTCGGGAGCGGCATTTGGGCCCTTTTCATCCATGCCGAAAACGGCTTTTCCAGAGCTGTCTGTCAGCCCCACCTTCCCAAAGCGGCGCTTGCCTGGTGTCCGGACGCGGGAACGGACGAGTTTGAGACCGCGGTTACGGGCACTTTCCGAAAGCTCGTCGAGAAGCGAAATGCTCATAGCTTGTCGATCACATAGAGCACGAGACCGACGAGGCCGCCGACAACTGTGCCGTTGATGCGGATATATTGAAGGTCGCGGCCAACGGCCGATTCGAGTCTCGACGTCACTGTCCGCGCATCCCAGCTCCGGACGGTCTCCGAGACCAGCTTGACGATCGAACTTCCATAGCTCGCCGCAAGCCCGACGACCGCGCGCCGCGCGAACTGGTTGATTGCCGCCCTGATTCGCACGTCCTTCTCGAGCGTTCCGCCCATCGATTTGAGGACTTCCCCAAGCTTCCCCGCAAGCACCGCATCGGGATTGCGGGCGGCGCGGATGATCGCTTCCCTCCCTTTTTGCCAGAGCGCGTCGAGCCAAAGACTGACGGACTTGTTGTCGAGCAACTGATCCTTGATGCTTTCGACCAGCTCCTGCGTCTCAGGACGGGTCTGGAGGTCGTTCGCAAGCTGCACGAGCGCTTCCTCCACCTTGAGGCGGACCGGGTGCTCGGGATCGGTCGACATCTCGATTGTCAGCTTCTTCAAGCCGTCGATCACAGCATCCGCGAGCTTCTCGTCGAGTCCTGCAAGCTTCAGTACCCAATTGGCCTTGCCGCGGACCATCTCCCGGATGAGCTGCTCATTCGCATCTAGTGCGCGCGCCAGCCACCGGATCGCTGCTTCCAGCATCGGCACATGGCGGTCTTCGTTGATCGCCGAGGCGAGCGCGTGACCAAGCAAGGGTGAAACCTGCATGTTGCGCAGCCGCGTTGAAATGGCGCCTTTGACAATGTTGCCGAGCCGCTCGTCATCGAGGCTTTCGAAGATGTCCGCGATAAGCCGCGAGGCTCCCGCACGGATCCGCGTCCCTTCGCCCGCGGGGGTTTGAAGGAACCGCCCCGTCGCCGCGGCAATGTCCAGCTTTTGCATTCGGCGCGCCACGACCGACGGGATTAGGAAATTCTCGCGAAGGAAGGTTGCGAGCGCTTCGCCTATGCGATCCTTGTTCCGCGGGATGATTGCCGTGTGGGGGATAGGAAGCCCGAGCGGATGTCTGAACAGAGCCGTCACAGCAAACCAGTCGGCAAGACCGCCAACCATCGCGGCCTCCGCGAACGCCTTCACATAACCAAGGGAAGGGTGGCCCTGCTCGAGTGCTCGTGTCGCCAGGAACACGGCCGCCATCACGACGAGAAGGCCGGTCGCAACCACCTTCATTCCCTGCGTGCCAGGCTGCGCAGGGTTGAACCGGGACAGAGCTCCGTTGCTCATCGCTCTCATGCCAGCTCAATAGACGAGCCGGCGCCAAGGTTCACAAGTCCCGGTACGCCTATTCGGCCGGAACCGGCTGTGCAGTCGCGTGAGCCTCGCTTCCGATGAAACGGTGGAACAGCTTGCCGATCCGCGATTCGATCGAGATTCCGATCGAGAAATAGGCGGGCACCAGCACAAGCGTGAGGACGGTCGAGAAGAGGAGGCCGCCAATCACGGTGATGCCCATCGGAGCGCGCCAGCTGTTGTCGCCGCTGACCGACATTGCCGTCGGCAGCATGCCCGCGACCATCGCCACGGTCGTCATGACGATCGGCTGTGCTCGCTTGTGGCCGGCTTCACAGA
>DATMHD010000342.1:0-6050 GCA_035555075.1 Sphingomicrobium sp.
CCTTCATTATTCGAGCCTCGATCAGCTCGACATGGTTTGCCAGCGACTCTCGGGGGAGCCGATCTAGCTAAAGGCTCCGCGCCTTTCGCGCGATCGCCAGCAGCTCCTCGCCCAGGCTTTCTCGCTCTGGCGCCGTGCTGAAGATCAAGGATCGCTCAAGGCCGCTCGCGCGCTGGGTCATGATTGCAATGTTTTCCGCCGACCATCTGGAGAGCATGCCTTGGACCTTGGATTTCTCCTTCCAGAACAATGCTCTGCCTGCTGACGTCAAGACGGCGTCGACGCGCTCACCGCGCTCCACGCGGGCCCGCATCGGTGCGAGCATAAGTAGCCTTCGCTGAAGGGAGCGGACGACTGGGATGCCTTCGCTCCCGCCAGCCGGAAGCCTGGTCAGTTCCTCTGCCAGCTCATCAATCTCGCCGCTAAGCGCGAGGTCGGCAAGACGCTGGAAGTCCCCTTCGGAACTATCGGCACCGACCAGATCGATTGCGCTCTCATCAAGTTCCTTGGGCATCTGAGGTGAAGCGTCGATGAAAAGAGCAAGCTTCTCGAGCTCGCGGGCTACGATAGCCTGGTCACTGGCCGAACTGTCGGCCAGCCGGGCGGCAAGTGGCGGGCTGATCTTCAGCCCAAAACGGCGACCAAGATCCATGACCATGCGTTCGGCGTCCTGGCCCTCCGGAGCATAGGACGCATAAGCCAGTGCAAGGGGCGAGGCCTCGGCGAGCTTGAGGAGGGGCGATGCCTTGGTGAGGGTCGCCGCGATGGCCACGACCGGATTTTCGGTCATCGGGGCTTGAAGAAGCGCCGCTACTCCTTCCTCTATGTCTTTCGTGGCGGGTTCAATCCAGACGACCTTCTTTCCACCAAACAAGCTCATTGCGGCAGCTTCGTCGACGAGCGCTGCAGGATCTCCCTTTACAGCCGCAGCGCTCACGACAAACCTCGCTGCTCCAAGCGCCTCGACAAGTCGCAATGCAAGCGCCCGGGACTGGCCTTCATCCGGACCATGGAAAAGGAAAAAGCGGCAAGCCTGGCTCGGCTGATCGACTGCGCGGCCGATGTTTGACTTGCTGGCCTTCACTTCCGCGCGGCCGACCGCGAGGCATAGAGGGCAAGACGTGCGGCAATCTGATCGGCGACGATATCCGTTAGGTTCTCGAGCGCGGTCTCCTCGGCGGCGACCGTCGCATATTCGGAGCTGACGATGTCGATGCCCGCGTCCGAGCCCGCGGTTGCGTCCAGCACGACCATGCCATTGCTAAGATCGACCAGCTGAAAGCGAGCTCGAAGCGTTCGGCGCTCCCGCGTTGCAGCCTGGTCGCTGCGCACACCAAAGGCGGTGATATTATCGTCGACCGTCACGTCCAGGCGATACGCGGAAGGCGCACCGCCGCTTTCACCCAGACGGTCGACGAGCTTGTTGTGCATCAGCCAGCCGGACTTGCCCGCGATCGGTCCCACGGTGACGGACCTCATCGTTGAAGCCACGGCGCCGCTGCTTCCTCCGCCGTAAAGGGGCCTCAAGCCGCAGGCGGTGAGCAGCAGGAGAGCAAGAAGGCAAACCGAACGCCGCATCATGCGACGATATTCACCAAGCGGTCGGGAACGACAATCACCTTGCGCGGGCTGACGCCATTCAGCTGCCGCTGAACCTTTTCGGACGCGAGCGCCAGAGCTTCGGCTGCGGCACGGTCCAGGCCACGCGGCGCGCTCAACGTATCACGAAGCTTGCCATTCACCTGTACTGCAAGGGTCACCTCGTCATCGACCAGTAGCGCCGGATCGTAAGCCGGCCATTGCGCATCAGTGATCATTCCGCTGCTGCCAAGGGCAGCCCACGCCTCTTCGGCAAGGTGAGGAGCAGCGGGCGCAGCGAGTAGAATGAGTGTCCGGACGGCCTCGTGACGAGTTCCAGAAGGTTTGGCCTTCTCGATCGCAGTCGTCAGCTCGTAGAGCTGCGCGACGGCCTTGTTGAACTGCAGTGCCTCAATCGCCTCGCCAACCGCAGAGACCGTCCGATGGAGTTTGCGCTTCAGGTCCAAGTCCTCGCCTGAGGCCGCCTTGCTGCCCGTCGCAAGACGCCAAACGCGCTGCACGAACCGTGAGGCTCCCTCGATCCCCGATTCCGACCATTCGAGATCGCGCTCCGGCGGGCTGTCAGACAGCATGAACCAGCGCACCGCGTCGGCGCCATATTTGTCGAGGATCGGCTCGGGATCGACTGTGTTGCGCTTCGACTTGGACATCTTCTCGACGCGCCCGGCGGTTACGGGCTCGCCGCTCTCGATGTGCATCCAGTCGTCGCCGTTTCGCGTGACTTCGTTGGGGCTCAGCCAGCTGCCATCGCCTGCCCTGTACGTTTCGTGGGTCACCATCCCTTGCGTGAACAGGCCCTTGAAGGGCTCGTCGATGCCGATTTCCCCAAGCTTCCTGAGCGCGCGGGTCCAGAACCGGGCATAGAGGAGGTGGAGGATCGCATGTTCCACGCCTCCGATATACTGGGCGACCGGAAGCCATTTCTCCGCTTCAGTGCGGTCGAATGGCTGGTCCGAAGGCTGGCTTGCGAACCGGATGAAGTACCAGCTGGAATCGACGAACGTGTCGAGCGTGTCCGTTTCCCTTGTTGCCGCACCGCCGCAACGTGGGCATTCGACATCCTTCCAAGTCCGATGACGGTCGAGGGGGTTGCCGGGTTTGTCGAATTCGATGTCGTCCGGAAGAACAACCGGCAACTGCTCGCGTCCGACCGGAACGGCGCCGCAGGTTGGGCAATGGATGATGGGGATCGGAGTGCCCCAGTATCGCTGACGTGATACGCCCCAGTCGCGCAAACGATATTGGATGGTGCCTTTGCCCCATCCGGCAGCTTCGGCCCTTCGGATAACTTCCGCCGCCGCCTCGTCACTGGTGAGGCCGTCGAGAAAAGCTGAATTGACCGCGATCGCGGGGGCGGTCTCCGCCTCAGAGCCAATGGGCTCGGACGCTGCGTCGGCGCTCTGCGCAACCACGCGCTTGATCGGCAGGCCATATTTGGTCGCAAACTCATAATCGCGCTGATCGTGGCCTGGCACTCCGAACAAGGCGCCGGTGCCATAGTCCATCAAGACAAAGTTCGCGATGTAGACCGGGAGTCGCCAGCTGGAATCGAGTGGGTGAACCACTTCGAGGCCGGTCCGGAAGCCCTTCTTCTCTGCAGTCTCCAGTTCGGCCGCGCTGGTGCCTCCCGCCTTGCACTCGGCGACAAATTCAGCCGCTTTCTCGTTTGAGGCGGCCGTAGCCTGAGCAATCGGGTGGTCCGCCGCTACTGCGACGAAACTGCTGCCGAAAATCGTATCGGGTCTGGTCGTAAACACCTCGACGGCCTCGATACCGTCTGGCGCTTCGGCAACACGGAACCTGAACTGCAGTCCCCGGCTCTTGCCAATCCAGTTCTCCTGCATCAGGCGAACCTTCTCCGGCCAGTCCTCCAGGCTTCCAAGGCCTTCCAGAAGGTCTTCGCCGAACTCGGTAATCCTGAGGAACCATTGGGCAAGCTTACGGCGCTCGACGACCGCGCCGGAGCGCCAACCCTTTCCATCGATGACCTGCTCATTGGCAAGAACGGTCATGTCGACGGGGTCCCAATTGACCTCGCTTTCCCGCCGGTAGACGAGGCCGGCCTCGAAGAGATCGAGAAAAAGCGCCTGCTCGTGCCCATAATAAGCGGGATCGCAGGTGGCGAACTCTCGTTCCCAGTCGAGGGCGAAGCCCAACCGCTTCAGCTGCTCGCGCATCGAGCGGATGTTGGCCCAGGTCCACTCACCCGGATGGACCCCGCGTTCCATTGCCGCATTCTCGGCGGGCATTCCAAAAGCGTCCCAACCCATGGGATGAAGGACTTCGTGGCCCTGCATGCGACGGTAGCGGGCGATTACATCGCCCATGGTGTAATTGCGCACATGGCCCATATGGATGCGCCCCGACGGGTAGGGGAACATCTCGAGCACGTAGGTCTTGGGCTTGCTGCTTGAGCTGTCGGCGCGGAACGAGCGCGCTTCCTCCCAGCGCGCCTGCCAGCGGCGGTCGGCGTCAGCCGCGTCGAATCGGCTGCTCATGACGGGAAGACTATCCTCGAACGGCGGCGCGGCGGAGGTCGCGGGCCCGGGTCAGGATGATGTCCTCAAGCTTCTGGACCGTTGCCGCCGAGACCGGCGCATCGACCCAGGCGCCGTTCTGATAAACCTGCTTGGAGGCGGAAACGCGAAGCGCGTCGGTTCGAAGGTCAGGATCGAGCACCGCGACAGTGAGCTTGACCCGTTCGCCCGGCGCCTTCGGGTTCGTATACCAGTCGGTGATGATCACGCCGCTCTGTGCGTTCGCCTGCAGCAACGGAGCGAAGGATACCGTGTCGACAGCGGCCCGCCAGAGATAGGAATTGATCGCTAGCGTGGTCACCTGGGAAGGCGCCAGCTGCGTCGGAAGGTTCCGGTTGCGCGAGCAGCCGGGCGTCGCGACGGCAAGGACGGTGAGTGCGGCAGCGGTCGTAAAGAGGCGGTTCATCTTGGTCCTCAAACATCGGGAATTGGGTTTGTTCGGCGTTATAGATGGTCAAGCCCCGCCCGCAAGCTCGTGCCGCCAGGGGAGGCGATTGTGTTGAGTCGGCAACAGGGGAAAGAGGAATCGATTCCGGATCATGGAACCTTAGTACGGTTGCGACTATATCCAGTTGCTGACAGGGAGTTGAACGTGTTGAGATTCGCGCAGCGAAGGGGAGCCAAGCTGGCCGCGGCAGTCGCCGCCGCCGGTCTTGTCCTGTCGCCTGCGTTCGCAATGGGCACGCCGAAGAAGCGCGCTTCTGCGGTTTCGCTCAGCTTCGACCCCATCTCATCCTTCACTCCGGCCAATGCTGATCCCAAGCTTGCAGCTGCACTGGCAGGCAAGGACCAGCTGCCACTATCCGACTTCAAGTTCACGCCAGCTCCCGCGAAGGGGCGGCCCTCGCAGGTTCGCGTGGCGATCCGAGCTCGGGTGGTTTCTCCGGCCCAGCCGCAGGTAGCTCAGGCGGCTGTACCGACATCGGCCGTCAACGCGCTGACTCCGACCGGCTATAATCTTGGCGTGGCGGTCGGCTGGCGCCGATTCGCCGTTTCGGGCGATGTTGCGAAACTCAAGAGCGCCGATCCGGCGCTCGGCGGTCGGGAAAGCGCTGTTCTTGGCGTCAGCTACTCGCTCAGCAATCGTTTGAGCACGGGCGTTGCAGTTCGAGCGGACCGCGCGACTGGCAATCCGGCCCCTGCGCTTCGCCAGGGCGACAACGTCTCGCTTGATGTCGGAAGCTCTTATTCTCTTTCGGGACGAATCGCGCTGACCGGCGGCGTGCGTTACAATATCGAGCACGATCGTCTGCCTGCATTCCAGGACAACAGGCGCGACAGCCAGGCAGTTTACGTCGGCACCGCGTTCAAGTTCTAAACGCCGTAATTCCCGCCCATCCGACGAAGCCGAGTGCCGCTACGGCCGCGTGGCGTTTTCGATTCATTCCCCCAAGCGCAATTGCTCGGCGGCCTGCCAGGCGAGCAAGGCTGGCTGACCGCATCCTGGGAAGCGGATTCCAGTCGGGATGACTGCTCGTCCGGTGCACCGGCGAGAGGAGGATCATCGGCGTGCGGCGCAGCAGTGCTCGGGTGAGCTCTCGAAGGTCATGGACGCGCACCGCCGTCCGCCGAGTTTCCAAAATTATTGTGAGTGCTCGTATCCGGGCGAGATTCCGCAGCCGGCGCAGGGTCTTTGGATCCAGCACTTCGAGCAAAAGAATCCCGCTGCCGCGTGGCAGGCTTCTTGCCGTGGTCAATAGTCCGGCATCATGCCTTCTGACGATCAGCCATTGTTGAGGGATGATCTGGTGGCCTCGCATGGCGTTTCCTATAACGTTCGAGCATGGAAAGCGCGGATCGACGACGGGAGATACTCGAGCGAATTGCGAAGGCTGCAGGAGTTGCCAAACGCGACGCCGCGGACGTCCAGCTGGTGGCCGTCAGCAAGGGTCGCTCGACGGAAGAGATCGAGCC
>DATMHD010000343.1:0-2617 GCA_035555075.1 Sphingomicrobium sp.
TCTTGGTTTCCTCTTCCAGCGTCTCAAGCTGGTCGTCGAAGACCTGCCGGCAATCGTAGAGCAAACGACCGATCAGCGTGGACTTGCCGTCGTCGACGCTTCCGCAGGTGATGAAGCGGAGCATCTCCTTGCGCTCGTGACGCGACAGCCACTCGGAGACATTGGTGGCGATGAGCTCGCGATCCTGGTCGAGGACGCGGGCCATCAGAAGTAGCCCTCTTTCTTCTTCTTCTCCATCGACGCGCTGCCGGCGTCCTTGTCGATGGCGCGCCCCTGCCGCTCGGACGTGGTGGTGAGCAGCATCTCCGCGACGACTTCCTCCACCGTGGCAGCCTCGCTCTCGACCGCGCCGCTCAGGGGGTAACAGCCGAGCGTCCGGAAGCGGACCTTCCGATTGACCGGGGTTTCGCCGTTCAGCGGGAAGCGTTCGTCGTCGACCATCAGGATAAGGCCGTCGCGTTCGACCGTCGGCCGCTCGTCAGCGAAATACAGGGGCACGATCTCGATGCCCTCGCGAAGGATATATTGCCAGACGTCGAGCTCGGTCCAGTTGGACAGGGGGAAAACCCGGACGCTCTCGCCCTTGTTCTTGCGGACATTGTAGAGCGACCAAAGTTCCGGCCGTTGCCGCTTCGGATCCCAGCGATGCTTCGCCGTGCGGAAGCTGAAGATGCGCTCCTTCGCCCGGCTCTTCTCCTCGTCGCGCCTTGCTCCTCCGAAGGCGGCGTCGAAGCCGAACTTGTCGAGCGCCTGCTTCAGCCCCTCGGTCTTCCACATATCTGTGTGAAGCGGGCCGTGATCGAACGGGTTGATTCCCTGGCTTTCGGCCTCGGGATTCTTGTAGACGATCAGCTCAACCTGCGGGTCGGCGGCGACCTTGTCGCGAAGCTCGTACATCGCCCTGAACTTCCACGTCGTGTCGACATGGAGCAGCGGAAAGGGCAACGGCGCCGGATAAAAAGCCTTGCGCGCAAGGTGGAGCATTACGGCCGAATCCTTGCCGATCGAATACAGCATGACCGGCCGGTCCGCCTCCGCGACCGTCTCGCGAAGGATATGAATGCTCTCGGCCTCAAGCCGGTCGAGGTGGGTCATGGTCGAAGTCATTTTTGGTAATAATCGCGGAACCACTCGACGAAGCGGGCAACTCCTTCGCGCACACTGGTCTGAGGCTGGTAGCCGGTGAGCTCCTTGAGAAGGCTGGCGTCGGCCCAGGTTGCGCGCACGTCGCCCGGCTGCATTCCGAGATAGTTGCGCTCGGCTTTCTTGCCGAGACAGTCTTCGATTTCCTCGATGAAGTCGAGAAGCTTCACGGGATGCGAGTTGCCGATGTTGACGATGCGGAAGGGCGCAACGGGGCTAAGCGAGTCATTGTCCGAAATCTCGCCGCGCCCCTCCATTTCCGGCGGCGGGGTCTGGATCAGAAGCGAGATCGCCCGGACGAGGTCGGCGACGTAAGTGAAATCCCGCTCCATGTCGCCGTGATTGTAGACGTCGATCGGACGGCCATCGAGGATGGCGTCGACGAACTTGAAGAGGGCAAGGTCGGGACGACCCCACGTCCCGTAAACCGTGAAAAAGCGGAACATGGTGATCGGGATTTCGAACAAATGCGCATAGCTGTGCGCCATCGATTCCCCCGCCTTCTTCGTCGCGGCGTAAATGCTGAGTTGGGTGTCGGCCTTCTCACGCTCGTCGAAGGGCATCTCGGTGTTCGCGCCGTAGACGGATGACGTGGAGGCGATGAGGAGATGCTTCGTCCCGAGCGACCGTGCGATCTCCAGGATGTTGAACGTCCCGACCACATTGCTGTCGACATAGGTGCGCGGCTGTTCGAGGCTGTAGCGGACCCCCGCCTGAGCGGCGAGGTGGACGATCGCGTCCGGCTGGAAATCGGCAATTGTCCTGCGGAGAAGCTCCTCGTCCTCGAGCCGTCCTTCAGTCGCCGCGAAACCCGGCTTCTGCAGGAGCATCTGGTGCCGCCGCTGCTTGAGGCGAACGTCGTAATAATCGGTCATCCCGTCAAAGCCGTGGACCTCGAGCCCCTGGCTGAGCAGGAGCTCGGCAAGATGGTAGCCGATGAAACCGGCGGTTCCGGTGATGAAGATGCGTTTCATTGCTTGAATGCCGGCTCGAACTTCGATGAATGAAATCCGCGGACGCAGTGGCGCCCCCACCTGCGCTAGGTCAAGAGGAAGGCCGAAGCAAAGCGTGCCGCGCTTTTCTGAAGCCGTACCGTGTTACTATCGCAAGTAAAGGTCCTGCGCTTGTCATGCCCGGAAAAAGCTTTAGAGACCCCGGACCGCGGGGGCGGTAGCTTCCAGACCGAGCTTCTGCCAAGGCACGGATGGGCGACGCCTTGGGCGTTCCCCCGTTGACATCTGCACGTTCGACCCTGTTCGTCCAAACTCGAGTATAGTGTGAAAGCTGATCACAAAATTGCCGTAGTCGGCCTCGGCTATGTCGGTCTTCCGCTGGCGGTAGCGCTTGCCGCGAAATATCCCGTCATTGGCTTCGACATCAGCGGCGAGCGCGTCGCGGCGCTCAAGCAAGGCGTCGACAGCACGCGCGAGATTTCGGCGGAGCAGCTTCGGGGCGTTGATCTGGAGTTGACGGA
>DATMHD010000344.1:0-3621 GCA_035555075.1 Sphingomicrobium sp.
ATCCCGATGGCGCAGTCGCTTTTTATACCCGTCACTTCGGCTGGAGCCAGGAGGGCGACATGGACATGGGTGAAATGGGCAAATACCTCTTCATCCAGAATGGCCCGACGACCATCGGAGCGATCATGCGGAAACCTCCGCACGTCCCCGTCAGCCTGTGGACCTTCTATATCGGTGTGGACGACGTCGACCGCGCGAGCAGCGCGATCACGGCGGGGGGCGGACAGGTCCTCCATGGGCCCATGGAGATCCCGGGCGGTGAATTCGCGCTCAATGCAATCGATCCGCAGGGCGTCCCGTTCGGCCTCGTCGGCCCGCGCAAGTGAAGGAAAGCCAAATGACCGACAATAAAATGACCACTTGCCTCTGGTTCGACAAAGGCGAGGGCCGAAGGGCGGCCGAATTTTATGCGTCCGTTTTCCCCGACAGCCATGTCGGTCCGGCAATGGGCGCAGCGACGGACTATCCCGGGGGCAAGGAGGGTGATGAGCTGACGGTCGAGTTCACCCTCCTCGGCCGACCCTTCGTCGCGCTCAATGGCGGCCCGAACTTCAAGCCCAACGAAGCGATCAGCTTCATGGTCCTCACCGACAGCCAGGAAGAGACCGACCGCTACTGGAAAGCGATCACGACGAATGGCGGCGAGGAAAGCGCCTGCGGCTGGTGCAAGGACAGATGGGGCTTCTCCTGGCAAATCACGCCAAGACGCCTCCTCGAGCTCACCGGCGGCGGCGGCGAACGCGCAAAGCGGGCGTTCGAAGCGATGATGACGATGCGCAAGATCGACATCGCCACGCTTGAACAGGCGGTCGATGGAGTTCCTGCCGATGCGTAAGCTGACGGGCGCCGTGTTCCAGTCGCTGGACGGCGTGATGCAGGCGCCCGGCGGGCCCGAGGAAGACCGGTCCGGCGGTTTTCAATATGGCGGCTGGTCATTCCATTTCTGGGACGGCAGCATGGAGCAGCCGTTCGGGAAGGTGATCGAGAGCGACTACGACCTGCTGCTTGGGAGACGGACCAATGACATCTTCGCGGGCTACTGGCCTTTGAATCGCGATAATCCCATCGGTGAGCGATTCCAGCGCATCAACAAATATGTGCTCACCCATTCCCATGAGCCGCTCGAGTGGGAGAACAGCAGCAGGCTTTCCGGCGACACGGCGGAAGCGGTTGCCAAGCTCAAGGAGACGCAAGGCCGCGATCTTCTCATCCAGGGAAGCAGCATGCTTTATGCGCCGCTGCTGTCCGCCTCTCTGATCGACCGGCTGCTGGTGATGACCTTTCCGGTCCTCCTTGGCCGGGGCAAGTCGATCTTCAGCGAAAGCCAGCGGCCGGTGAGACTGAAGGTGACCGATCATTTCGTTTCGGATAGCGGAGTGACCTTCACGACGTACGAGCCGGGCGGCGAGGTGCCGACAGGCACGTTCGAGACCAAGGCGCCGAGCGAAGCGGAGCTCGACCGCCGTACAAGGATCGAAGCGGGGACCTGGTGAGCGTCCAATTCTTTGGTCATCCGTTCTCGTCCTACACGCAGAAGGTCCTCATTGCGCTGTGGGCCGACGGCACGCCGTTCGAGTATCGCCTCCTTGGTCCGGAGCACCCCGAGAATTTCGAGGAGCTCCGGGCCCATTCCCCATTCGGGCAGTTTCCGCTGCTGATCGACGACGGGCGAGCATTGTTCGAATCGACCCCGATCATCGAACACCTCCAGGCCCGTCATCCCGGACCCAATCAATGGATCCCGGACGGCGAGCTTGGCCGTCGAGTACGGTTCCTCGACCGCTTCTTCGACCTTCACGTAATGAGCAACATGCAGGCCGTCGTTGCCAATGCGCTCCGCCCGGAAGGCTCGCGTGATCCCTATGGGGTCGAGCGCGCGAAAGACCGGCTGAACACGGCGTACGACTGGCTGGAGACGAAGGTCGACGGCGCATGGGCAGCGGGCGACATGTTCAGTCTCGCTGACTGCGCGGCGGCGCCGTCGCTCTTCTACGCCGACTGGGTCGAACGGATCGGTCCCGACCGCCCCAGGCTCTCGGCGTATCGCGCCCGCCTCCTTGCCCATCCTGTCGTTGCGCGGGCAGTGGACGAAGGCCGGCCCTATCGCTCGTTCTTCCCGCTTGGCGCTCCTGACCGGGACTAGGCCAAGGCTGCCGACTTCCGAAGCAGCTGATAGGCTTCAATCACTTCGCCGAGCCTCCCTTCGTGGCTCCGGTCGCCCCCGTTCTTGTCGGGATGGTAGCGCCTGACGAGGGCGGAATAGCGACGACGAAGGGCATGACGGCCGGCATCCTCGCCGAGCCCAAGAACCGAAAGCGCCCGCCGCTCGGGCTTGCTGAACCGCGAAGGAGAACCGCCCCCCGCTTCCTCGTGGAGGCGTCCGAAGCGGGCCGAGATCGCCTCCAGCGGATCGGCGAAGTCGCTCCACCTAGGCGGCGGATCGGCGCCGTTCGCCGCAAAGCGCCGGCTCGGGCGCTCCCAACCGCCGAGCGGGTGCTGCGCGCGGGTGATCTCGTCGGTGCTCATGCCCTCGAAGAAATTATATTTGGCGTTGTGCTCGCGGACATGGTCGAGGCAGAGGAATCGCCAGCTCCCGGGGCCGTCGAAATTCGCCGGCTGAAGCGGCGCCTTATACTCGCCCGGCGCACTGCAGCCGGGAACGGCGCACCTTGCGCGGGCGCCTTCGACCCGTCCGTGCAGTCTGGATTGCTTCGTCGCCATTGAACTCCTCTATATAGGGCCAATGAACGCCCAAACCATCGGACCGGTCGCGACTGAAATGCTTGGTCGCCTCAACTCGGCGCTTTCGCCGACCCATGTCGAGCTCATCGATGACAGCGAGCAGCATCGTGGCCATGGCGGCTACAATCCGGCAGGCGAGAGCCACTTCACGCTCCACATCGAAAGCGCCGCGTTCAGCGGCAGGAACCGTGTCGAGCGGCAGCGGATGATCTATGCGGCGCTTGGAGATCTCATGGACGCGCGGGTCCATGCCCTGTCGATCCGAGCAACAGCACCGGGAGAGCCATGATGGCCACAGTCGAGACGGCGTTCGAGCAGGTGATCACGCCGGTCACTCACGATCTTGGCGATTTCAAGGTCAACCGCTCTCTGCCGGCGCGCGAACGGACGATGGTCGGCCCCTTCATCTTCGTTGACGAGTTCGGGCCGGCACGCCTGCCACCTGGTCGCGGCATGGACGTGAGACCCCATCCACACATCAACCTTGCAACGGTCACCTATCTTTTCGATGGAGCGATCGAACACCGGGACAGCATTGGCTCGCACCAGGTGATCGAACCGGGCGCAATCAATCTCATGACTGCGGGCAGCGGCATCGTCCACTCGGAGCGCTCGCCAAGCGAGCTGAGACCCGGGGGGCCCAGCCTCTATGGCATGCAGACCTGGCTCGCGCTTCCCGACGGACGCGAGGAAATCGCGCCCGCCTTCGACCATGTCGCCCCGGACGGTCTCCCGCTTATTGAGGAGGACAAGGTGAGTGCGCGGGTTCTGATGGGGACGCTTTGGGGCAAGGCTGCAACGACGCCCTGCCATTCCTCGACCATTTACGCCGACATCCTCCTTGATGCGGGTGGAACCGTCCCCATCGATGCGGAGGCG
>DATMHD010000345.1:0-3542 GCA_035555075.1 Sphingomicrobium sp.
AGCACTGGATCTTCTTGAAATATTTTCCGACCTGAGCGGGCGACACGTTGTAGACCGCCTGGCCTGTCCAGGCCCGCGCGGAAAGGTTCTGCGCGCGATAGAAGATCTTCGTCTGCGCCCCCGGCTGGACCTGAACCGTATTCTGCTCCGGTTCGAAGCGCCACGGCAGCCCTGGATGGATGTTGGCATCAAACCTGACGGCGATCTCGCCGGCGACCGCGCCCGGCGCCCTTTCCGCGCGCTGCGTCGTCCCGTCGAACCCGGTCGCTTCGCAAAAAGCGCGATAAAGCGGCGAGGAAGCGAAGGCGAGACCGACCATCGCCGCAACGATGGCGAACATGATCAAGGCGGTCCTGCCGTTCTTCGAGACTGCTACGGCGTCATTCACCAGTTCATTCCTGTCTTTGCGATGGTGATGAAGAAGAGAAGGACGACGAAGGCGCCGAGGAGCAGCGCGACGATCCGGGCACGCTCCCTTTGACGCTTGCGGATAATCTCGAGCTCTCCGTCGGCAGGCTCTGGCGACTGATCGGCTGGCGCTGCCCAGCCGTTCTTGCCCGCCGACCGCTCATTCTCGTCGGTCGGGCTCATCAGGCAAGCCACCGATCGGCAACCAGAACGGCGAACAGCGCGAACAGATAGAAAACCGAATAAGCGAACAGATGTTTTTCGGCATCCATCGCCTTGGGCTCGATCGAGCGGCTGGCCGCGACCCGTGCGGAGAGTATGACGAAGACGAAGCTCAGAACGGCGGCGCAAATGCCGTAGACCAGGCCGGCAAGGCCCAGTGGCCAGGGCGCTAGGGCTCCCGCGGCCATCGGCAGGCTGTAGAGAAAGATCTGCCGGCGGGTCTTCTCATAGCCGGCGACCACCGGAAGCATCGGGATTCCGGCCGCCGCATAGTCCGAGCGGACGAAGAGCGAGAGCGCCCAGAAATGGGGCGGGGTCCAAAGGAAGATGATCGCGAAGAGCAGAAGCGGCAAAGCCGCCAGATGTCCCGTCGCTGCGACCCAGCCAATCAGTGGCGGAAAGGCGCCCGCGGCACCTCCAATGACGATGTTCTGCGCCGTCCGGGGCTTCAGCCAGACCGTGTAGATGAGGACATAGAAAAGGATCGAGACTGTAAGGAGCGCGGCTGCCAGCCAGTTGGTTGCAAGTCCCATGAGGAGGACCGAGAAGGCGCCGAGGCCCACACCGAAATGAAGGGCGGACTGCCGGTCCATCCTGCCCGCCGGGAGGGGCCGCTTGGCGGTCCTGCGCATCTTGGCGTCGATGTCCGCCTCATACCATTGGTTGAGCGCGCCGCACGCACCTGCTCCAAGAGCAATGCAGAGGATTGCAGTGAAGCCGAGGACCAGGGGCAGCTGGACCGGTGCGACGAGAAGACCGCACAGTCCGGAAAAGACCACGAGACTCATGACACGCGGTTTCGTCAGCGCGAGAAAATCGCGCCAGTCGGCCGGCAGCACGGCTGGACTCGTCATCTCCAGGGTGGGCATGGCCCGAGCCTATAAGGACTTGACCAAGAGAGGAAAAGCCTCGTGTGGCCACATTCATGTGGGCTTTGCTATGCCCGGGCCCATGAAGTACCGACTCCTTGCTGCTGCGTTCCTTGCACTGCTCTCTGGTCCAGCCCTCGCCCAGACGGCTGCCCCCACCGGGGCGCCGCCGGCAAGGGAAGATCTTGTCCCCGTTGCAATCGACACCAGTCTTGGGCGGATCGTCGTCGCGCTGGATCGTGCCCGGGCGCCGATCACGACTGGTAATTTCCTCCATTACGTCGACACGCATCGCTTCGACGGACAGAATTTCTATCGCTCGATGCACGTGCCCGACGGGAAGGGCGGCACGGGCGGGCTCATCCAGGGGGGAATCACGACCGACGCGAGGAAACTCTTCCCTCCAATCGCGCATGAACCGACGACCCAGACCGGAATCCACAACAGCGCCGGCGCAATCTCGATGGCGAATTCAGGGCCCGGGACCGCACGGGCCGATTTCTTCATCATGCTCTCCGACATGCCGGGGCTCGATGCGAATGGGCCCGGCGGCGATGCCAATGGTTTCGCCGCATTTGGCAAGGTCACTGAAGGCATGGACGTCGTCAGGAAGATCTGGGACTCGCCCGTCTCATCAACCAAGGGTGAGGGCGCAATGAAGGGCCAGATGCTCGACCCGCAGGTGAAGATCCTAAGCGTCGAGCGGCTTCAGCCGGGGAAATAACCGTCGGCCGCGACGGCCGGCGAGGCCGATTGCGCCGAGGCCCATCAACATCATGGCCCAGCTCGCCGGCTCGGGCACGGCGACGAGGAAGCCCCGTATCTCGCCGCTTGGGAACCTCGTGGTGTGGATGTTAAGATAGGCTTCGCCCGATGTCATGGCACCGAGCAGCGCAATTCGCGCGCTCGTCGGCGTTCCTCCATTCGCGGTGATGAGCGCAGGATTGTAGGTCGATGCGGTCAGGAGGTCGAAAAGACTGTCGTAGGTTCCCGAGGTCACTCCAAGCGGAAACAGGGGGAAGGTCGGAACGGCAGTGGCGACGCCTGCGGTGCCGGTGAACGGCGCAGCAGTTGCGGCATGGATGTGGGAGGCGGTTGTTCCCGAGGTGAGCCCCGAGAAAGTGACCTGGACCCGCATCGTGTTCAGAACATCATCGATCGTCACGGTCGCGGTCCCAGTACCGGGCGAAGTGTTTGGCGGGGATTCGTTGGGGCCGCTGAGGTTGGCGGTGTTGATTGTAATCGTCGCTTGGGCTGCGCTTGCAAGAACGATCACAGCAGCGGCTGCGGAGCGGGCAATGATGCGGATGACGCGGGCTTCCACGGCACTTCCCCTTTTTCCCAAGGAGCGCGAACGCGGTTGTTCGCCCAATGCCTGAAAGTGGGCTTCGTTCTTCCGATGCGATCGGAAGCGACAAATCTCGAGCAGGGGCACCAGCGCTAGATGCCGAGGCGTTTCCTTGCGGCTGCGAGGATCTCCTGGAAGCGGGGGTGGTCCCTGAGTGGATCGAGATCAGGATCGGCTTCCACGAGATTGAGATGGAAAACTCCCGCGGTCGCGAGGGATCGCTCAAGGTGGCGCAAAGCCGCTTCGCTATCGCCGACGAAGCCCGCAAGCGCGCTGGCGAAATTATAATGCATGCTGAGATTGTCGGGGTCGACGAGTAACGCCCGTTCGATCCATTCCCTGGCGCGCTCGGATTTGCCGAGCGCCGCGTGGGCAAGGGCCCCAAAGCTCATGGCGGCGCCGTTACTGGGGTCCGCCGCGAGGATTTCCTCGGCCTCGGAAATGGTCTTCTCCGCTGCGATCTTCTCGGCCGACCGGTTTTTCAGCGCATGGTGAAGCGTCACAAGCCTCGCCCAGGCGTGAACGTCGGCTTCCATCAGGGTCACGGCCTTTTCAAGGAGTGCAGTCGCATCGCCAAGCCGGTGCTGCCGCATGCGGACCCGCGCCGCCTCCTTGTTCACTTCCCATGATTCTGGATCGAGCTCGAGCGCCGTTTCGATCCGCGCGTCCGCGTCGGCTTCAAGACCTCTTTCCTC
>DATMHD010000346.1:0-5899 GCA_035555075.1 Sphingomicrobium sp.
CATATTCCAAAATGAACGAGATCTTCCTCGAGGACCAAACGAATCCCGAGGGACGCGCTGCCGTGTATAGGGATATGATCCGGCAGGGGCGGGACATCATCAATGAAGAGTGGGTGGGTAGCTGGCGGAGCGAAGCGGACCCGGACCCTCGTCCGGCGCCCGTCTTCCTTGTCGGCTTCCCACGCTCAGGAACCACGCTGCTCGATACCATCCTCATGGGGCATCCCCAGATAGAAGTCCTCGAAGAAGAGCCGGCGCTTGGTGAGGCGAACCAGGCGCTTAGCTCATTCGACGGGTTGCCGACGATCCCGGACGACGAGATCCAGCGGGCGCGTGACGCATATTACGTCAAAGCCGGCGAACTAACTCCGCTTGTCCCCGGCAATCTGCTGGTCGACAAGAACCCTCTCACGATGAACCTGCTGCCGATCGTTCGCCGGGTCTTTCCGGACGCGCGGATCATCCTTGCCTTACGGCATCCGTGCGACGTCGTTCTCAGCTGCTTTGTCTCGAACTTCCGTCTCAATGACGGCATGTCCAACTTCATCCGCTTGGACACGGCAGCCGAACTCTATGACTTGAGCTTCAGCTATTTCGAGCAGGTTCAAAAGCTCATGCCGATGCCGACGCACGTCGTCCGCTATGAGAGCATCGTCGAGGATCGCACGAGCGAGCTCCAAGGCCTGTTCGAGTTCCTGGGCCTCGATTGGCACGACGCGGTGCTCGATCACCAAACGACAGCACTCAACCGGGGCCGGATCAAAACGGCGAGCTACGCGCAAGTTGTGGAGCCGATCTACAAGCGGTCGGCAGGACGCTGGCAGCACTTTCGCAAGCACTTGGAGCCGATCCTGCCGGTACTCGCGCCCTGGGCTGCGAAGTTCGGCTACACAATCTAGCGGCACCGGTGCTTTGGCCCTGTCTCTTTTTGCAGGACAAGCTTTCAATTGGCTAGGACGTGCGCGTGACTAGCGCGATGGGCAGCACTATTTCCCCTGAGCCCGGGAATGGGAGCACAGCCACTGCCATACAGCAGGCGCTCGCAGCAGCTCGCATGGGAAGGCTCGAGGAGGCTTGTGCAATTTCGGCGCGCGCACTTGCTGCAGGCGGAGACAAAATCGCACTGAACGCCCTGCTTGGCATGCTCCGGATGGATACCGGGGACAACGACCTCGCCATCCGTCACCTCGATGTCGCGCATGCGGCACGGCCGACGGATCTTCGGATCACGACAAACCTCGCCAGAGCCCTTGCCAATGCCGGAAAAATGGAACGGGCCCTCGAAGTCGCTGTGCCCGAGCTCGCATTTTCCGATCCATCCCTGCAGCTTGCCAGAATTCGCGGCTATGCCGCCCAGATGTCCGCCCGGGGTGAAGAGGCGGTGGCCGCATATGAGCATGTGGTCCGCGAGGCTCCCGGCGACTGGGAGAGCCACAACAATCTCGGAAATGCGAGGCTCCTCGCGGGAGATGTCGACGGGGGAGTGACCGAGCTCGAGAGAGCGGTCGCCCTTGCGCCCGGGTCCGCTCCTTCAAGAATCAACCTTGCCAGAAGCTATCGCATGGCAGGTGAATTCAAGAAGGCGGAAAGGGTCCTCTGGCAGATGGTCGAGGATTTTCCGGATGATCCGGAGCCCTTGAAGGACCTCCACGATCTATTGCGGGATTTGGGGCGGATCGACGAGGTACTTCCGGTGATCGACCGGGCACTGAATCTCCAGCCTGATGATGTCGGCCTCCTGCTTGCCCGTGCAAGGCAGCTTGGAACCCTTCTGCGGATGGAAGAGGCGGGAGCAGCCTTTCGGGATATCCTGAAACGCGAGCCCAAGAACGGAGACGGCTTCGTCGGCCTCGCGACAGTCTACGAGCATAGCCAGGCAGATGCGCTTGGGGGACTGCTCGAGGAAGCCGAGCAGCAGGAGATCGAATTAAACCCTCTCAACCTCGTGCGAGCGTTCGCGTACCGCCGCGCCAAGCGCTTCGAAGAGGGACGGGCTGCTCTCGCTTCGGTTGACGAGGATTATGAGGCGCCTCGGCGCCAGCATCTCCTGGGTCAGATGCTCGAGGGCATCGGCGACTATGACGCGGCATTCGCCGCATTCGAGCGGATGAACGAGGTTCAGGCGGATGATCCGTCGTCACCTCTCCTCCGCGCCCGAGCGCTTCGCGAGCAGCTTCGCGCTCAGCTTGGCGAGACGACCAGCTCCTGGTTCGAAAGCTGGAAGGCGCCGCGGATCGAACCTACCCGTCGCTCCCCAATCTTCCTGGTCGGATTCCCAAGATCAGGAACGACGCTCCTCGATACTATCATGATGGGCCATCCCGACACCGTAGTGATGGAAGAACGTCCGGTCGTCGGCAGGCTCGAGCAGGAACTTGGTGGCTTCGGGAAAATCGCGGAACTTGATGAACCTGCGATCGCGCGCGCGCAGTCGCGCTATTTCGAGATCGCGGCCGAATATGCGGACGTCGACGCAGGTCCGGTCCTCGTGGACAAGGCTCCGCTCCTCCTCAATCAGGCCGCCTTCATCCACCGCCTGTTCCCGCAGGCGCCGTTCCTTTTTGCCCTCCGCCATCCTGCGGACGTGCTGCTGAGCTGCTTTGTCAGCAACTTCAGCCTCAACAGCGCGATGGCGAACTTCCTTCGCCTGGATAGTGCTGCCGACTTCTATGATCTCACCTTCAAGATCTGGGAAAACGCGCGCGCAATCCTTCCGCTCGACGTTAAGACCGTGGTCTACGAACAGATGGTCGATGACCCTGCCAAGGTCCTGAGGCCTGTTGTCGAGGCGCTCGGTCTCGATTGGCATGAGGACATGCTCGACCATACGAAGACCGCGGCCGGGCGCGGGCTCATTACGACCGCGAGCTATGCGCAGGTCACGGAGCCCATCTATCGCCGGTCGGTCGGGCGCTGGCAGAAATACCGGAAGCACCTCGAGCCGGTGCTTCCCGTTCTTGCGCCCTGGGCGCAGAAGTTCGGCTATACGATCTAGGCCATGAACCTTGCCGAGCTGATCCGCGGCGCCGACCAGAAAATGGCGATGCGCGACTTCCAGGGAGCTGCATCTTTGCTTGAGCAGGCCGCTCAGCTGCAGCCGCAAGACGTGGGTCTCTGGATGCGGATCGCGGCCATGCGGCGGGCGGCAAGCCAGCCAAGGCGCGCCCTTGAAGCGGTGCACAAGGCCCTCGCGCTCAATCCGCGCGATTTCACAGCTCTCCTCATGCGCGCGAGCCTCCTCCAGAAGCTCGACGATCCGGATGCGGGAGAAGCCTGGGGCCACGCACTTGCGCAAAAGCCGGGGACGGCTGTTCCGGAAGCGTTGAAGCCCGTCATCGCGGAGGCCGAACGGTGCTATGCTGCCTGGCAGTCCGAGCAGCAGTCGCGACTTCTGGAAAGCATCGCGCCAGCTGAGGCGAAGGCGGACGAAGAGCAGCGAAAGCGGATGGAGCGCTTCTGCAGCAACACTGTCCGGCGGACCCGTCCGTATCACAGCAGCCCCACGCATTATCATTATCCGGAGCTTGCCGAACGCGAGTTTCATCCGAGGCGCCTGTTCCCCTGGCTCGAACGTCTCGAAGCGGCGACGGAGATCATTGCCGCCGAGCTCCGTAACGTCATGGCCGCCGAACGCGCGGAACTCGTGCCCTATGTGCAATATGACGAGCATGTGCCGATGGATCAGTGGCGGCCGCTCAACCAGAACCCCGACTGGACGGCGATCCACCTGCTCCTGAAGGGGGAGCGTATCGAACCGAACGCTCGCCATTGCCCGGAAACCATGGCGCTCCTCGCCGAACTCGATCAGCCGGTGATCGCCGGCGCGTCGCCCAACGCCATGTTCTCGCTTCTCGCCCCCCGGACACTGATCCCGCCTCACGTCGGCATCAACAATGCAAGGCTCGTCTGCCACCTGCCGCTTATCGTTCCAGAGGGCTGCTGGTTCAGGGTGGGAGCGGAAACCCGCTACTGGAAACGCGGAGAAGCTTTCGTGTTCGACGACACGATCGAGCATGAGGCGAAAAATCCGAGCGACGAGCTTCGCGTCGTCTTCATCTTCGACATCTGGCACCCTGATTTGAGTGCTCCCGAGCGCGATGCCGTCGCCGCCCTCATCGGGAGCGTCGGGACGCGAGGCGAGGCACTATGAGTTTCCGCGGTGCTCTCGCCAGCCTTGAGGCGGGACCCGCAGACCTCGACGCCTATGACGACCTTGCGCGAGCATCGCTTGCCGAGGGTGAGGAAGAGGTAGCGCTTCCCGTTCTCCTCGCCGCAGCTGAAAAGTCGCAAGCGCCGCTGCTTTTCCAATGGGCGGGACTGCTCAGGCGTTCGATCGGCGATCACCAGGGAGCGCTCGTGTCATTCGCGCGTGCAGTGGCGCTGGCACCCGCGGATGCAGGGATCGCCCACGGGCATGCGAGAATTGCGCTGGAAGCCGGCCTCCCGGCGATTGATCTCTTCCTTCGCGCACGCGCACTTGCCCCGTCGGACGGAGATGTCCTCCTTGGCCTTGCGGCAGCGAGGAATGCGGCCGGCGACGGCCTTGCTGCTGCTGACGAGCTGGAAGAACTTCTCGAGCAGGCTCCCGGCTGGATCCAAGGTCATGAGCAGCTTGCCCAATTGCTCTCGACTCTTGGAAAGAAGGAGCGGGTCGGCGGGTCGCTCGAGCGCGCCATCGCCCGTTTCCCGGGAGAAGCGGCCTTGTGGTCAGCGCTCTTTGGGATATCGTTGAGGCGCGAGGATTATACAGCGCTTAGCGAAGATGTTTCGCGCGCGAGAAGTGCGGGGATGGGGCCCCGGCTGCTTGACCTTTACAACGCGATCGTCGCGGCCGAGCTCGATACGTCCTTATATCCCAAAGCCCTCTTCGATGTTGCTCCGAGCCTCGGCAGGGAGCTCGGTCTCTGGCGGATTCGCCATCTGCTGAGGCTCGGTGCAGTGAGCGAAGCCATCGGCCTCATCGATGAGGAACTGGCCTCCGATCGAAAGGCCGCGGTCTGGCCCTATGCGGCGATCGCCTGGCGGCTTGCGGGCGATGAGCGCTCGCAATGGCTCGAAGGCGACGATCGCCTCGTCAAGGTCTTCGACCTGACGGCGACGCTCCCGGATCTTGGACAACTCGCGGCGACCTTGCGCAGCCTCCATGTCGCCAAAGGCGAATATGTCGACCAATCCGTGCGGGGCGGCACCCAGACCGATGGGCCGCTGTTGAGCCGCATCGATCCCCTGATCCGCAAGCTTCGGACAGCAATCATCGCTTCGGTCGAGGAGTATGTGAGGCAATTGCCGAAAGAGGATCTTTCGCACCCTTTGTTGTCGAAGCGCCGCGATCGCCGGGTCCGCTTTTCCGGCAGCTGGTCAGTGAAGCTCCAGGCAGGTGGCCGGCATACCAATCATGTCCATCCTCAAGGATGGATCAGCTCGGCTCTCTATATCTCCCTGCCGCCGAAGGACCCGGCGGAACGTCAGGACGCGGGCTGGTTCACTCTTGGTGAACCGCAGGAAGAACTTAAGATCCCCCTTGAACCGCGCCGCAAGATAGAGCCCCAGACGGGTCACCTTGTACTCTTTCCCTCATGGATGTGGCATGGGACCGTGCCGTTCTCAAAAGGGGAGCGGCTCACCGTCGCCTTCGATGTCAGTCCGCCGATCTAGCCGGACCTTCCGTCGAATTGCCGGGCTGCGCCGTTCACTTTGGATAATCACTGGCTTGACTTCGCCAAGCTTGAGTTCAGGTTCGCCTGTCCATAACCAGACACTTGGCGCCTTTTCCCGGCGCCACTTGGAAAGGATTGTCATGGCTAAGCTCTTGATTGCGTCTGTGGCAGCCGTGCTCGGCCTGTCGTCACCGGCATTCGCGCAGAGCACGCAGCCGGCACAGCCCGGCCAGGCCCAGCAG
>DATMHD010000347.1:0-3214 GCA_035555075.1 Sphingomicrobium sp.
CGGATGCGATCGCAGCCAAGGACAGTCTCAGGGTGGGCGTGGGGGCCGCAATTCTCCCTGATTACGAGGGTTCGAACGATTACCGCGTCATTCCGGCGGGAGCGATACGCGGAAAGATCAGCGGAATTTCGTTCATTACGCGTGGCACCTACCTTTACGTCGACGTGGTGCCCCAGACTGGCAAGTTCGGCTTCGATGCTGGCCCGGTGATCGGCGCCCGCTTCGACCGCCGCCATCACAGCGATGATGCAGTCGTTCGTCTCCTGCCCAAGCGCAAGACTGCGATCGAAGCGGGTGCATTCGTGGGAGTCAGCTTGCGCGGGCTCACGAATCCGTACGACACGCTCGCCGTGCGTCTCGACGTGCTTCACGATATTGCAGGCGCGCACAAATCGACGGTGTTCAGTCCCAACATCGATTTTTCGACGCCGCTGTCGCGCAGGACTTATGCAAGTCTTGGCATTGGCGCCGAGTTCGTCAGCAAGAGGTTCGCCGATTATTATTTCAGCGTGGGGCCAGGCGATTCCGCTGCGACAGGAGGAGCCCTCCCGGTTTTCAGTGCCAACGGGGGCATGAAGAATTGGAAGACCTCGCTCCTTCTCAATCAGTCGATCACGGGCGATCTTCTGCGAGGCCTTTCGGTCTTCGGGCTCGGCCAATATTCGCGCCTCGTCGGTGACTTCAAACGCTCACCGATCGTCGCGCAGCGTGGAAGTGCCAACCAGTGGGTGGGCGCTCTCGGCCTCGCCTACACTTGGTAACATTGGCAGCGAGCTTTTCGGGGGGAGCCCTAACGCCGCCTGACTAGCTCGTCGATGATCAGCTCCGCTGCTTCCTCGGCAGCCAATTTGGTCGTGTCGATGCGGATCTCGGGCGCTAGTGGCTGCTCATAGGGACTGTCGATGCCGGTGAAATTCTTCAGCTCGCCGGCGCGTGCCTTTGCATAAAGGCCTTTGGCATCGCGCTTCTCGGCCTCGGCCAGCGGTGTATCGACGAAAATCTCGACGAACTCGCCTTCCGGCAGCATCTTGCGCACCATTTCACGCTCGGCCCTAAAGGGCGAGATGAACGCGGTCAGGACGATGAGCCCGGCATCGGCCATAAGTCGAGCGACCTCGCCTACGCGCCGGATATTCTCGATGCGATCGGCTTCGGTGAAGCCAAGATCACGATTGAGGCCGTGCCGCACGTTGTCACCGTCCAGAAGGAAGGTGTGGCGCCCGCGCGCGACCAGTTTCTTCTCCACAAGGTTGGCAATCGTGGACTTGCCTGCCCCCGAAAGTCCGGTGAACCACAGAACTGCGGGCCTCTGGCCTTTAAGGGTCGCATGGGTTTCGCGGCCGACGTCGAGATGCTGCCGGTGGATGTTCAGCGCGCGCCTCAAGGCGAAATGGAGCATGCCGCAGGCGACCGTTGAGTTGCTGACCTTGTCTATCAGAATGAAGCCGCCAAGGACGCGGTTCGGGCTTGAGCTCCCAGCCACATAAGGCTCGAACACGATCTCGCGATCGGTCGCAATTTGCGCGACGCCGATCGCGTTCAGCGCCAGCGATTTCGCTGCCAGGTGGTCGAGCGTGTTGACGTTGATCTCAAATTTGGGCTCGTGAACGGTCGCAGTGACGGTCTGGGTTCCGATCTTCAACCAATAGCCACGGCCTGGAACGAGCTCATGCTCGTCCATCCACACAATAGTCGCCTCGAACTGGTCGGCCGCCTCGGGCGGATCCCCACCTGCGACAATTACGTCGCCGCGCGAGCAATCCAGCTCATTTGCCAAGGTCAGCATCACTGACTGCCCGGCAGCCGCTTCCTCGAGGTCACCGTCGGGGCTCACAATGCGGTGGATCCGGGTCAACCGGCCGCTCGGAAGAATGCGCACGTCCATCCCTGGGCGCACCGCTCCTGACGCGATCTGGCCGGCAAAGCCACGGAAATCCTGGTTTGGACGGCTCACGGTCTGCACGGGCATTCGGAACGGCTTCGTCGCATCTGACTCAACATCAAGCGTGACCTCGTCGAGATGCTGCAGCAGGCTTGGTCCCCCATACCAGGGTGTCCTCGCGCCCCGTTCAACGACATTGTCGCCCTTGAGGCCTGAAACCGGGATGGCCAGCCAGTCTGCGATCCCGATCCTTTCCGCAAAGGGCTGATAATCGGAGACAATTGCTTCGAAAGTCTCCCTGTCGAATTCGACCAGGTCCATTTTGTTCACGGCGAGGACAAACCGGCGGATGCCGACGAGCTGTGCAAGAAAGGAGTGACGACGCGTCTGGGTCAGCACCCCCTTTCTCGCATCGACCAAAAGGACGGCGAGTTCAGCGGTCGACGCACCCGTCACCATGTTGCGGGTATATTGCTCGTGGCCGGGAGTATCGGCGACGATGAACTTGCGCCGCTCGCTTGCGAAATATCGATAGGCGACATCGATGGTGATGCCTTGTTCGCGTTCGGCCGAAAGTCCATCGACGAGCAAGGCAAAATCGATTGCCTCGCCCTGCGTGCCATGTTTCTTGCTGTCGTTCTCGAGCGCCGCCAACTGGTCGTCAAACACCTGCCGCGTCTCGTAGAGCAGCCGTCCGATCAGCGTCGACTTCCCATCGTCGACGCTGCCGCAGGTGATGAATCGCAGAAGCTCCTTTCGCTCCTGCTCGGCAAGCCACGACTGAACGTCCGTAGGACGGCTCAAAAATATCCCTCCTGCTTCTTTCGTTCCATCGAGCCGCTGCCCGCATCGCGGTCGATCGCGCGGCCCTGGCGCTCGCTGGTCGAGCTGGCCATCATTTCCGCAATGATGTCCTCGACGTTCGCAGCATCACTCTCGACGGCGCCCGAAAGAGGATAGCAGCCAAGTGTTCTGAACCGGATCCGGCGGTTGACGACCAGCTCCCCCGCCTCCAGCCGCATTCGATCATCATCCACCATCAGGATCAGACCGTCACGCTCCACCGTCGGCCGCTCGGCCGCAAAATACAGCGGAACGACGTCGATCCCCTCCCGCAGGACATATTGCCAGACGTCGAGTTCGGTCCAGTTCGACAAGGGAAAGACGCGCATGCTCTCGCCCCTATTTTTGCGCACGTTGTAGAGCGACCAGAGCTCCGGGCGCTGCCGCTTCGGGTCCCAGCGGTGATTGCGGTCGCGGAAGCTGAAGATCCGCTCCTTCGCGCGGCTCTTCTCCTCGTCGCGGCGCGCCCCGCCAAACGCGGTATCGAAG
>DATMHD010000348.1:0-4428 GCA_035555075.1 Sphingomicrobium sp.
CCTCAACAAGTGGGACGTTGCCGAGAACGCCTCGAGCTTGTTCAACGGGGTCAAGGCCGCACTTGCCGAGGGCCTCGCCCAGCTGAAAGATGTGCCCGTCCTCACCGTCTCTGCGAAAACGGGAAAGGGCATCGACACGATCCTCAAGGTCGCCTTCGAGCTTCGCGACGCCTGGAGCCGCCGGATTCCGACGGGGGAGCTCAATCGCTGGTTCGAAGACGCCATTGCGGCCAACCCGCCGCCGGCCCCCAAGGGGCTACGGATCAAGCTTCGCTACATCACGCAGGTGAAGACACGGCCGCCAAGCTTCGCAGTGTTCGGCAACCGGACCGATGAACTGCCGGAGAGCTATCGGCGCTATCTCGTCAACGCCCTGCGAAGGGACCTTGGTCTTGGAGCGGTTCCGCTGAGGCTGAATTTCCGGGGACGTACCAACCCGTTCGATCGCAACCGCCGCCGCTAAGTCAAATTTTACTCTTTTCCGGCTATCCGTGAGGCTTGTGAGCACAAGCCGGCGGGGGCACCGGCGCTTGAGGAGCGTGACGTGAGCGACGAAGCTCTGGACATCGTCGATTGGGCACATTTCGAGCGGTCGCGGAATGAGCTGGGCCCAGGCTTCATCCGCATCCTCAGCTATTTCAAAGAAGATGGCGTCAAGTCGATTGCACAGATCGAGGAAGCAATGCGCGAGGAAAACACGCCCGCGCTGGTCATTCCTGCCCATACGCTGAAAGGGGAAGCCCGCCAGCTGGGCGCGGAGCCCCTCGCGAAGATCGCCGAGCTGATCGAGACCACCGCCCGGTTTTGCGTCGAGAATCACCGTTTTCCGGATGAGCTCGTCCCCGAGGTCGTGCAGCTGCGGACCCTGTTCAACGATACTGTCGAGCTGTTCGACAAGGCGACCAACCCGCTCAAGACCAGGACCGCACCGGCTGGTTTCGGCCGCAAGGTCACCAATCAGGGATTCGGCCGAATCTAGTCCTTGGCCGGTTCCGACTGGAGCTGAACGTAATTCTGTAATCCCATCCGGCCGATCATCTCGAACTGCTGTTCGAGCGTGTCGACGTGCGCTTCCTCATTGTCGAGGATCTCCGAGAAGAGATCCCGGCTCCCGTAGTCGTGAACGCTTTCGCAGTGCGCGATCGCGCCGCGCAGCTGTGTCAGCGCCTCGAGCTCGAGGTCGAGATCCGAGCGAAGGATCTCCTCGACATTCTCGCCGATGCGAAGCCGGCCGAGCGCTTGGAAATTGGGGAGCCCGTCGAGGAACAGGATTCGCTCCGCAAGCCGGTCGGCATGTTTCATTTCGTCGATGGATTCCGATCGCTCGAACTGCGCGAGTTTGTGGACACCCCAATTGTCCAGCAGGCGATAGTGCAGCCAATATTGATTGGTTGCTGTGAGTTCGTTCCGGAGCGCTTCGTTGAGAAGCTCGAGGACCTTGGCATCCCCCTGCATCAGGCGCGGATGCGCTCAAGCGGCAGCGGCGTCAACCTTCAGCAGATCGGCGCGCTCTTCCTCGATGATCTCGCGCGCATAATCGAGACAGCAGCCGCACTGGACCTCGCAGCCGAGGCAGGCATAGGCCTTCTCCGGAGTGGGAGCGCCGGCACGGGCCGCCTTGCGCACCTCCGCCTCGGTGATCCTGTTGCAGATGCATACGATCATGGAGGACTTATAATCGATAATGCGAACTATTCGCAAGTACTATCTGCGGAGGTATCGCCTTGCAATGAAGGCTGTCGGGAGGCCAACGAGCGCGACATGCGCAAAAAGCTGGGTTCCAATCGAGAGGGCACTCGGTGGCCATGCCTGCGGGAAACGGAGCGGAACGACGATGAGGTTCATCGCTGCGTAGGTGATGAGCCCGTAGACGATCCCGGACGCAGCAGGCCGGTCGACGAGCGGGGGCCGAGTGCGGGCGACGAGGACGAAAAGGGCGACCATGATCGCCATCAATGCGAAATGGACGGCGAGCCCGAGGATCGATCCTCTCATCCCCCAGTCAACCGCCGTCGGGAACGGGCCAGACGCGACGAAGCGCAGCATCGCGGCGGGATCGCGGGCCCGCAGGAGCGTGAGAAGAACAGCAAGCAGAATATCGAGCGTTCCGCTGACGAGGGTCGCAAGCACGATTGGTCTTAAGATCGAGCCCCGCATCATCGTTCCCCCAAAGCCCCGCGGAACTTCTCAACTATCAGCTTTACCGGCTCAAGCGGATAGGACGCGGCAGGACAAAAAGGGCAATCGAGCCCTAGAATTCGGGTGTGAGCTCGCTTCCCATGAGGGCTGGGAAAAAGCCCTCATGAGCGGCCCTGAGTTCAGAGAGGGAGACGGCCTCTGACAGGCCGGTTGCGCTGGAGCGGATCACGATCGCATCGCCGCCTGTAGTTCCAACTTCGATTGCGAACAGCTGTGCCGCGTTGGCGATGGCCCGAACGCCTTCCGCCCAGCGCGTCGTGACCAGCATGCGGCCCTGGTCCTCGCCAAACAGCACCGCAGCTGCATTGCGCGCGCTCGGAAGCTTCACTTCAGCTCCGATCCCGCCAGCGAGCGCCATTTCGGCAATGGCAACAAGTGCCCCGCCGTCGCTGACGTCGTGGATCGCGGTAGCCTTGCTGCTGGCGATAAGGTCGCGCACGACCTGGCCGAGCCGCCGCTCGACCGCGAGGTCCACCGGCGGTGGCGGGCCCTCGCGGCGGCCGTGACAGACCTCGAGCCAGAGCGACTGGCCGACATGTCCGGTCGAATGACCAAGGAGCATGAGTGTCTCGCCCTCGGACTTGAACGCGAGGTTCGCCGACTTCTCCCAGTCATCGAGGATCCCCACACCACCGATCGCCGGCGTCGGGAGGATTGCGAGGCTGGTGCCGTCCTCGTTCTTGGTTTCGTTGTAGAGCGACACGTTGCCGCTCACGACGGGGAAATCCAGTGCCCTCGACGCTTCGGCCATGCCCTTCAGGCAGCCGACGAGCTGACCCATGATTTCGGGGCGCTGGGGATTGCCGAAATTAAGGCAGTTGGTGATCGCAAGCGGCCTCGCGCCGACCGCGCAGAGATTCCGATAGGCTTCCGCCACGGCCTGCTTCCCGCCCTCGACCGGATCGGCAAAGCAGTATCGCGGCGTCACGTCCGTGGTGATTGCAAGCGCCTTCCTCGTGCCATGCACGCGAACGACGGCGGCATCGCCTCCAGGGCGCTGCACCGTATCGGCACCCACCGACTGATCATATTGCTGCCAGATCCAGCGTCGGCTGGCGATGTTCGGGGATGCCAGGAGCTTCAACAGATCCGCCGCAATGCCGCTGCTCTCGGGGATATCGGTCAGCGGCTCCGGTGCCCCTTCGATGGTGTAGGGCCGCTCGTAGCATGGCGCTTCGTCGGCAAGTGGTCCGAGCGGGATGTCGCAGGCGATCTCGCCATTCCACACAAGCTCCATCCGGCCCGTGTCGGTGACTTCGCCGATGACTGCGAAATCCAGTTCCCACTTGCGGAAGATCGCTTCCGCCTCCGCCTCCCGGCCGGGCTTCAACACCATGAGCATTCGCTCCTGGCTTTCCGACAGCATCATTTCGTAAGGCGTCATCCCGGTTTCGCGGCACGGCACCTTGTTCATGTCGAGCCGGATGCCGACCCCGCCCTTGCTTGCCATCTCGACAGAGGACGAAGTGAGGCCTGCTGCCCCCATGTCCTGGATGGCGACAATCGCATCCGAGGCCATCAATTCAAGGCAGGCCTCGATCAGCAACTTCTCGGTGAAAGGATCGCCGACCTGCACGGTCGGCCGCTTCTCCTCGCTGTCCTCGGAAAAGTCGGCGCTCGCCATCGTCGCCCCGTGGATTCCGTCTCTGCCGGTCTTGGAGCCGACATAGACGACGGGATTCCCGACGCCCGCGGCGGCGGAATAAAAGATCTTGTCGGTCTTCGCGACGCCTACCGTCATCGCATTGACGAGGATGTTGCCGTCATAGGCAGGATCGAAGTTCACCTCTCCGCCAACCGTCGGAACACCAACGCAATTGCCGTACCCGCCGATGCCGGCGACGACGCCCGCAAGAAGGTGACGGGTCTTGGGGTGATCGGGCCGTCCGAAGCGGAGCGCATTGAGGTTTGCGACAGGACGGGCGCCCATGGTGAACACGTCACGCAAAATGCCGCCGACGCCGGTCGCCGCTCCCTGGTAGGGCTCGATGTAGGAGGGGTGGTTATGGCTCTCCATCTTGAAAATGGCTGCGTCACCATCGCCGATGTCGATCACGCCGGCATTTTCGCCCGGACCCTGGATCACCCAGGGCGCCGAGGTCGGCAGCGTCTTCAGGTGCACGCGCGAGCTCTTGTAGCTGCAATGCTCCGACCACATCACCGAAAAGATGCCGAGTTCGACCAGGTTCGGCTCTCGGCCCAACGCGTGGAGGATGCGGTCATATTCGT
>DATMHD010000349.1:0-2187 GCA_035555075.1 Sphingomicrobium sp.
TAAGCGGCGTCGTAGAAGACCTCGCTCTCGCCGGTCGGGGCGAGGACGATGAACTCATGGCTAAGATCGCCTCCGATCGGGCCGGAAGCGGCCTTCATCGGCACCGCCTGGATGCCCATCCGCTGGAAGGTGCGCAGATAGGCGAGCATCTGCGTGTAATAGCTCTGACGCGCGCCCGCTTCGTCGAGGTCGAAGCTGTAGGCATCCTTCATCAGGAATTCGCGGCCGCGCATGACGCCGAACCGTGGCCTGACCTCGTCCCGGAACTTCCATTGGATGTGGTAGAGCGTGCGCGGCAGGTCCCGGTAGCTCTTCACCTCGTCGCGGAAGAGCGCGGTGATCATTTCCTCATTGGTCGGACCGTAGAGGATCTCGCGCTCGTGCCGGTCCTTGATGCGCAGCATCTCGGGCCCGTAGGCGTCGTAACGTCCGCTCTCCCGCAACAAGTCGGCCGACTGAAGCGTCGGCATCAGCATTTCGAGGGCGCCTGCGCGATCCTGCTCCTCGCGGACGATCTGCTCGATCCTCGTGAGAACGCGATAGCCAAGCGGCAGCCACGCATAAATGCCGGCAGCGGTTTGACGGACGAGCCCGGCGCGCAACATCAGCTTGTGGCTGACGATCTGGGCGTCCGAGGGGCTCTCCTTGAGGACGGGAAGAAAGGCACGGGACCAACGCATGGCGCCGCGCTCTAACGGTTCTGGTGACGCTGGCAACCGCAGGGCCGCTGTGGCGCTCTCGACACAGGCGCTGCACAAACGCAACCCTGAAGCCAATACAGCCGTGACAATTGCAGCAAAGCGCGCCTACTCACCTGCCTGTCCGAACGCATGGCCCTTGGGTCGGGTTCGGGGCCGCAGCGGCGACTGGGGACGCCAATGCGACACATCCAAGGGGGCTGACGAGCAATCGTCACGCAGGGCGCCCGGATCGCTAGTCGATCCGGGCGTTTGCTTTAGACCGTTCGCGCCGCATGAACCGTGTTGACGTGGAGGACGTCTTGATTGATCAGCCAACCGGTCCCGCGAGGCGTCAATATAGCTGTTGAATAGACTCGTTCCGGCGTATCATGATCCTAGTCGGGTTTCGGTGCTCAAATAAGGGGATACGGCAATGGCCAAGAATGTCGGACGGGAAGATCGCGGAGTTCGCGTTGTCGCTGCAATCGGGTTGGCGATCCTGGCTTATTATGCCGGCCTTTCCCAGGTTGCGACGATCATCGTGTGGGTGCTGGCAGCCTATCTCCTGCTCAGCGGGCTGTTCGGAATGTGCTTGTTTTACAAGCTGATCGACGTCGATACGAGCATCCAGGAGCAGCCTTACTCATCGACCGACGATCGCGCCGGACTCTAACATCGGCAGGTCCATTGCGACGGCTCGCTGAGGAGCGGCCGTCGCCCAACCCATGAACGATCGCGAAAAATCCAGCGCAACGAAACTCGTCGAAGGTGGGCGGCGCAAGGAATGGCGCGGGCATCTCGTCAACGTACCGGTCGAGCGCGCGTCGACAATCCTGTTCGAGAACGTCGACGAGCTGGAAGCCAGTGGCCCCCGGCTCGGGGCATATCGTTACGGGCTCCAGGGCACCGCGACCCATTGGGCGTTGTCCGAGGCTCTGACGGCGCTGGAGCCAGGTGCGGCCGGCACCGCGCTTTACCCGTCGGGCTTGGCGGCGATCACCACGCCCCTGCTTGTGTTCCTCTCGCCGGGGGATGAGCTGCTTGCTCCGGACAGTGTCTACGGGCCGACGCGCAAGTTTTGCGAGACCATTCTCAAGCGGCTGGGTGTCACTACTCGCTACTACGATCCCCTAATCGGGGTCGGGATCGCCGAGCTGATCGGCGACAACAGCAAGATGATCTTGCTCGAGAGCCCCGGCTCGATGACGATGGAAGTGCAGGACGTCCCGGGGATTTGCGCCATCGCGCGGGAGCGCGAGCTGATCACTATCCTCGATAATACCTGGGCCACGCCCCTGCACTTTCCGGCGATCGCCGCTGGCGTGGACATCACCGCCATCGCGGCAACCAAATATGTCGGTGGTCACGCAGATGTGATGCTGGGGGCAGCCACGGCCACCGAAAAACATTTTCGGCGCCTTCAGACGGCGAGCTGGGACATGGGAATGGCCGTGTCTCCCGATGACGCGTGGCTCGGCTCGCGCGGGCTAAGGACGATGGCAGTGCG
>DATMHD010000350.1:0-2840 GCA_035555075.1 Sphingomicrobium sp.
GTCGATCTCCAGACGGGAGAGATCGTCGGCTTCGAAATGCTTGCGCGCTGGATCCACCCGCTATCGGGCCTCATCGGGCCGGACGTGTTCATTCCGGTGGCCGAGGAAATCGGCCTCATCGGGCGCCTCTCCGAACATGTGATCGCGGAAGCATTGCGGGAAGCGGCTGCCTGGAACCCCCAGATCAAGGTTTCGGTCAACATCTCGCCCTTCCAGCTGGCCGATGGATGGCTCGCTCAGCGGATCGTCCGCACACTTGCGGACACGGGCTTCCCCGCCGAGCGCCTGGTGATCGAAGTCACAGAAAGTTCGCTGTTCGCAGACATCGAGCTTGCGCGAACGATCGTCACCAGTCTCAAGAATCAGGGCATTCGCCTGGCTCTCGATGATTTCGGAACGGGCTTTTCCTCGCTTTCTCACCTGCGCTCGCTGCCCTTCGACATCATCAAGATCGATCGCAGCTTTGTCACCAACATCAACGCCAAGCGGGAAAGCTCGGCGATCGTTCGCGCCGTGACCACGCTTGCGAGCGCGCTCCATGTGCCGGTCTGCGTCGAGGGGATCGAGAACGAGGAATCCTATCGGACGGTCGTCCGCCTCGGCTGCCAGATCGGCCAAGGCTGGTATTTCGGCAAGCCGATGCCCGCTGAGCAGGCCCGTGAGTTGCTCGCGGCCCGCGATGATCCCCAGGCTGTGCCCCTTCGCAGCGTCCGCAACGCCTAATTATTTTCGTGAAGTCCTGACGAAACGTCCCACGGGGGGACGATCGGAGCCCACTACCCTTGCGCGAGTTTGGAACATGGTAAACACCGCGTTAGGGAATTTATCATGCAGCTCGTCCGGCCTGTCTTCGCCTTGCATCCGCTCCGTTTCGGGCGCGGACCCGCGCGGCAAGTCGAGACGCCTGGTACGAAGCCCGCGTGCCTTTCGGAAGATTTAAAGCTGTTCGCGACGACATTCGTCGCAGGCTTCCTCTTCGTTTCGATTCTGATCGGCTAGGCCGTCAATCGCACGCAAGGTGGAGCTTCCACCCGAGCCAGGCCGAAACCAGGCACATGGCGGCGACCAGGAGCAACTGGCCGACAGGCCCAATTCCGACGCTGCTGAGCGCGAAGGCAACGAGTGAACCGACGACCATAGCACCCGAATTGACGATGTTGTTTGCCGCAACCGTGCGGGCGGTTTCCGTCTTCGGGACCGTGGTCGTGAGGAACGCGTACAAAGGCACGACGAACATCCCGCCCGTGATCGCAACGCCGAGCAGGCAGAGGATCAAGGGCCACGCCATCGGATTGAACAGGAAGTTCGCAAGCGTCGTAAGTCCTGGGCCGCTGTGCTTGCCCCATGACAGTGCCACGAAATGCAGGAGGAGCACAAATACGCCCATTGCAATCACCGATGCCGGTGCAAAGCGCGCGGAGACCTCGCTCTTGAGCATGCGGTTGATCGCCACCGAACCGATCGCGATCCCGATCGAGAAGATCGCGATGAACAGGCTGGCGACCTTCTCGTCCGCACCGAGGACATTCTTCACTAGCGGCGGAAAAATGATGATCAGGACCGCGCCGATGGTCCAGAAGAAGCTGATCGACAATATTGCGAGGAACAGGCGCCGGATGTGGAGGGTCGCGCTTACGAGTTCGATCGATGCATGGATGATGTGCCAGGTGATCGGCAGTCTCTCGGCAGCGGGCGGCGCAGGGGGAACCTGGCGGCCCGCAAAGTAGCCGAGCCCTGCAAAGACAAATACTGCTGCGGCCGCAGATTGCGGTCGCGACGCGAGGACGCCGGCGAGAATCGTTCCAAGGAGAATGGCGATATAGGTGCCCGCTTCGACAAGACCGGTGCCGCCGAGCACTTCGTCGCGGCTGAGGTGCTGCGGAAGAATTGCGTATTTGATGGGACCGAAGAAGGTCGAATGCACTCCCATTGCAAATACGCCCGCGAGCATCAGCGGAATGTTCGCAAGCATGAGGCCCGCCCCGCCCAGAATCATGATCAGGATCTCGGCAAATTTGATGATCCGGATCAGTCGCGCCTTGTCATGATCGTCGGCGATCTGGCCTGACAGTGCCGAGAAGAGGAAAAAGGGCAAGATGAAGAGCCCTTGGGCGATCGCACTGAACTGGAATTCCCGGTGAGGGTCCGAGAACAGCTGATAGGTCACGAACAGGACGACAGCCTGTTTGAACAGGCTGTCATTGAACGCTCCAAGAAACTGCGTCGCGAACAGTGGTACGAACCGCCGGGCGCGGAGCAGATGGGTGATGTTCTGGATCAAGGTTTGGGCGCGTCGGCTGCCATCGGAATACATCCGAACGCATAGCCAGCTTTGCGCATCGCGCCAAACCCTATAACGGTCGTGTCCCGCAACGATGCTGTCGCTACCGAACCTCCTTACGCTTTCGCGCATCCTCGCGGTGCCGATCCTCGTGTTTCTTTTGTGGCGCCCGGCGCCGATCGATTATGCGATCACCTTCGTTCTCTACTGCCTCGTCGGAATCACCGACTATCTTGACGGCTATCTGGCGCGCGCATGGGGAAGCATCTCCAAGCTCGGTCAGTTTCTCGATCCTATCGCAGACAAGATCATGGTTGCCGCCGTCCTGGTGATGCTGATCTCGAGCCGCAAGTCCAACCCTGTCCCCGAGATTGCCGGGCTGCATATCATCGCCGGGCTCATCATCCTTTTGAGGGAGATCATCGTCTCGGGCCTCCGGGAATATCTCGCTGGCCTCCAAGTCTCGGTTCCGGTGAGCGCGCTCGCCAAATGGAAGACGACCCTTCAGCTAGTGGCGCTTGGAGCGTTGATCCTGGGCGGCGCCGTGCCGAACGCGCCT
>DATMHD010000351.1:0-5738 GCA_035555075.1 Sphingomicrobium sp.
CTCGAGCCCGCCGCCATTCCACCAATTTTCAACCCTGCCCAAGATCAACTGACCTAGCGCGCTAGTCGGCTGTGGAGCGCATGTGCGCTGAAAACCCCAACTCTTGAATATAATCGTCTTGGTGGACTTGGCACGGGCGCAATCTCGCGCGATTCTGCTACCGTGAAGACTGGTCTCGACAACCTTCCGGAGGGAAAGCGCCGAGAGCTCGCGCATGTTGTGGACATTATCCGCAAAGGCTTCGCCGAAGCCATTGCGCACCGGACCATGGAGCGATTCCGCAACGGCGAGATCCTCAAGATCATCCTGTTCGGAAGCTATGCGCGCGGCGACTGGGTCGATGATCCCGTGGGTCGCTATTATTCCGATTTCGATCTGCTGATTGTCCTCAGCCACGAAGATTTGACCGACGTTCCCGAGTTTTGGGCCAAGACGGAAGATCGCCTTCTCGCCGAATTGTCAGAAGGCAAGGAGCTGCGAACGCCTGTTAGCTTGATCTATCACAGCCTCGATGACGTGAACGATAAGCTGAGGGTTGGCCGCTACTTCTTCATCGACATTCTGAAGGAAGGCGTGCTGCTCTTCGATGAGCCCGGGCACCCGTTTATCCAGCCACACCAGCTCAGTGCTCGCGAAGCACTCGATGAAAGTCGCGATTACTTTGAGCGTTGGATGCAGAATGCGTCCGAGTTTTTGGACGACTATCGCAGCAATCTGACCAAGACCCGCCTGAACAAAGCTGCATTCGAACTGCATCAGGCCACCGAGCGCCTGTACCAATGCCTGTTCCTGGTGCGCACGCTGTACACGCCAAAGACGCACAACCTGAACCGTCTGCGTGCGCTCGCAGAGAGCATGGACCCGACCTTGAAGCAGGTGTGGTCCGCCTCGACACGCGATGAACGGCGCGCCTATGCGAGACTTCGCGAGGCATATATCAAGGCACGCTACTCGCGCGAATACCTGATCACCGGCGATCAGCTCGAGTGGCTGGGATCTCGCGTGCAACTCTTAAAGATCCTGGTCGAAGATGCCTGCCGAGCGCGTTTGGAGGTGCTCGAGCGGGCCGCCTAACGGTCGTATAGTCTGTCGCGACCGCACGGCTCTTACGTCTCCATTCGCGCCCACTTCGCGATCTGGCGAATGGCCGATATGCGCCCCATAACTGCCGCTTTGATGGCAGCTGGCCTGCACCACAAAGCGGCGGCTTGTTCAGGTTCGAACTGCCCAGTCTCTAGCTACAAAGATAATGACCGCTTATCGTTTCGAAGCGCTTGGGCATTGGAATGCTTTAGTTTCACTCGAGCCGCTCAGCGAGGCTGCCGCCGAGTTCAACCGTTACAACGAGCACAGGATGGTCGTGCCCGGCAAAGCGGGGCGATGCCGATCAGCGAAAGCCTCAAGCTCTCGAATGTTAACGCCTTCGCGCGCCTTTTTGAACAGAGAGCCAAAATTTTCAGGCTGAATGCGTCACGGATTTTTCCGGGCGGCGTGTCTTCTTCCGGTATCATGTAGCGGGGAGGGAAGAGCGTGAAATCGCGTTTGCTTGCTGGCATGGCGTGGCCGATCTGACACGCAAGGGCAGGAGCATCGGATCGCGATCCGCGCGCACTATCATTAGCCTGTCGCAATTACCTGTCGGCCGGCTGGCGTTTTTCCGAGGAGGAACAATGGCTCGTAGGATGTACAACAGGTTGAGGGCGGCGCTGGCGAGCGCCGCGATGCTGCTGGCGCCGGTAGCGGGACAGGCCGCGCCGGTTCGCGCGTCAGAGACTGCCGCTCGGCCCAACGTCGTCATCATTCTGCTCGACGACATGGGGTTTTCGGATTTCGGCTGTTATGGCGGCGAAATTCCGACGCCCAATATCGATGCGCTGGCGAAGACCGGAATCCGGTTCACCGAGTTCTACAACAGCGCGCGATGTAGTCCGTCACGCGCCGCGCTGCTGACTGGCCTCAATCCGCATCAGGCCGGCATGGGGTATCTGTCGGGGCTGAAGCTACCGCAATCACGCGGTACGCAAGGCCGTCTGCTGCCTCGCGCGGTGACGATCGCCCAAGTGTTAAAGTCGGCGGGATATTTCACCGCGATGACTGGCAAATGGCATTTGGGGATGGAGCCCTATTCGACAGCGTGGGAGCGCGGATTTGACCGTTCGTTGATGCTCCCGGCTGGGGGGATCTATTTCAAAGACCAGCCGGCTACGAAGCGGCACCCGCTGTCCGCCTATCTCGATGGCGTCAAAATGAGCATCGATGACCCGAGGCTTGGCAAGGACTATTGGTACGGCACTGATCTCTGGACGCGCTGGGGAGAGCGGTTCATCGATCAGGGCGTTGCACAGAAGAAGCCCTTCTTCCTCTACCTCGCGCATGTCGCGCCGCATTTTCCGCTGATGGCGCCACAGGCCGAAATCGCCAATTTTCGCGGCCGTTATCGGCTGGGATGGGAGAAACTGCGCGAAGCACGCTATGCGCGCCAGCAAGATCTGGGGGTGATAGGTCCCAACCAGGGGCTGTCTCCCCTGCTTCCCGATGCGCTGGACTGGAGCAAACTCTCGCCGGCGCAGCGCGACCGCTTCGATCACCTGATGGCGATCTATGCCGCAACCGTCGCGCATGTCGACAATTCGGTGGGCGATCTCGTTTCCCATCTGAAGAAAATCGGACAATATGACAACACGCTGATCCTGATCCTGTCCGACAATGGCGGCAATGCCGAGAGCGGCCCATGGGGCCAATATCGCGGGCAGCCGCTGGGAGGACCGACGTCGCACGTGTTAGCCGGCATGGACTGGGCGGCGCTTGAGAACGCGCCATTCCAGTATTTCAAGCATTTTACCCGAGAGGGCGGCATCGCGACCCCGCTGATCGCGCACTGGCCCGACGGCATCGAAAAGCGGCTCGACGGCAGCCTCCAGCGCGATCCGGGGCACATCATCGACATCATGCCGACGCTGGTCCAGGTCGCCAAAGCAACCTATCCCAAGACGTTCAACGGGCACGCAATTTTGCCAATGGAAGGCCGAAGTTTCGCGCCTGCCTTCAACGGCATCGCCCTGCACCGGGACAAGCCGCTGTTCTGGGCGCACGAAGGCAATAGGGCGGTGCGCACCGATCGTTGGAAAGCTGTGATGAAATATCTCGGCGAATGGCAGCTTTACGACGTGTCGGTCGACCGCACCGAATTGCACAACATCGCCGCCGAGCATCCGGACATCGTGCGTCAGATGGCCGCGCAATGGGACAAATGGGCGGAGCGCACCGAGGTCGATCTCTGGACGGGGCCGGCGCGTTCGGATTGGGGCGCTCCGCCAGGCGTGGCCGCGCGGGACCGGGCCCGCGATACGGTAGACAGTGCGAAGCACCGCGCGGCTCCTGGCTCGAGCAGATGATGGCGAGGAAGCCGCGCATGCTGGTGATGGTTGCGGTAGCTAACAAGACCGCAGGGATCGTCTGGGCGGTGCTCGCGCAGCGAGGAGTGTATCGAGCTCCGGCCGTCGCGTGATGGGGGCTCGCGGCACTCATCATCGCCGCATCAGAAGCCGGACAGATGGCAGCATCCGACCAGGTGTCACGTCAGCCAGAAAATCAGTTGCGCTCGGGGGGCATCCACAGATGGAAATCGGACTCGGCCTCAGTCGAAACTCGTCGCCCTTCGCAAACGCTTAGCTTCTTCCTCGCCCCCGACCAACCACCTGAAGAAGACGAGCTGACCGGCATCGCCACCGGCGTTTGTTACTTCAGCGACAATGGTCGGATAGAACTCGCGAAGGCTAGTGAAATCAAATCTCTTTTCGAGAGAAGGGAAGTCTGCGAGCGCAATCTTGGCGCCTTCGTGAACTTGATCGTCCCATGGGAGGTCATGCGGGAATCTGTCGAGCATCGACGTACATACCGTTCGGTTCGCCCCATGCTCCCGAGGGGGGCACGAACCTATTGCGGAAGTGGGTTCAGGCCGGGATTTGTTCGCCGATTGCGCCCAATCGTTCCAACGCCTCTTCCGACAACTCCAACTCCGCAGCAGCCAGATTCTCGCGCAAGTGTCCGAGCGACGAGGTGCCGGGAATTAGAAGGATGTTGGGAGAGCGCCGAAGCAACCACGCGAGCGCCACCTGCATCGGCGTCGCGCCAATGTCGGACGCGATTGCGTCGAGTTCATGCGATTGTAGCGGCGTAAAGCCCCCAAGCGGAAAGAATGGTACGTAAGCAATGCCCTGTTTCGCGAGACTATCGATCAGATCGTCGTCTTCGCGGTGCGCCAGGTTGTACATGTTCTGCACGCAGACCACCGGCGCAATCGCCTGCGCCTCCTCGACTTGGTGCGAGGTAACGTTGCTCAGTCCAAGATGCTTAACCAGTCCACGCCGTTGCAACTCGGCCATGGCCTGGAACTGGCCGGCAATCGATCCCTCAGACGGACCATGTCCGGCGCCCATGATGCGGAGGTTGACGACCTCCATTGCTTTGAGATCGAGGCGTTCGAGGTTGTTTTGCAGCCCCTGGGCCAATTCCTCGGGAGCGTTCCACGCGATCCATGACCCGTCGTCGCCACGCCGGGCGCCGAGCTTGGTTACGAGTACCAACTCTTCAGGATAGGGCGATAAGGCCGTGCGGATGATTTCGTTGGTGATGTGCGGACCATAGTAATCACTGGTGTCGATGTGATTGACCCCGCTCCCGACCGCCTCGCGCAACACGGCGATCGCCTGCTCGCGGTCACGTGGCGGCCCGAATACGCCAGGGCCGGCGAGCTGCATCGCGCCGTAGCCCATCCGGCTCACCATTCGATCGCCGAGGCGGAACGTCCCGGCTTTGCTGATATCGGTCATTGGAATCTCCCGCAGGGGACCCGTGATATCGGTGCGTTTCCAAGGAGTTGAAGGAAGTCTGAGGTAGGGCGACTGCTTACCGCGCTAGAGCGGCGTGATGACCGGCCCGTGCTCTAGCGCCTGCAGCCGGTCTACAGGAGCACGTCCCAGAATTCGTACCCACCGGCAATCTTGCAATCGGCCCGAGAATAGACCGGCCGCTTTCAGCCAATGCAAGTCGTGTCTTGTGTGTCGAGACTTAGACGAAATCAGCAGCTCAAGCCCATCGGACCGCAGCCGCGCTGGGTTTGCACGCGATTCACTTCCTCGCGATTGAGCCGCTTTTGTTCGGCCCACTCCGCGCGGGTCATGCAGGTGCGGTTGGCTACCAGGCGCGTGCCGATCTGCTCCACTTTCTCGCAGACTATTTCGGTAGGATCGACGCCGCTCTTTGCAATTTGAGGCTGGGTTGGACGGACCACTGCCGGGTCGCGTACGAATTTCCCGGTCCCGGCGAAACTGAATCCGAGGCCGCCTTTGTACCAGCCAGCCGCGCTCTTAACGGTAGGCGCGTAGTCTCCGGCCTGAAGCATTTCGACCAAAGTGCCTCCAATCACGCTTTCAGCGTGCGCACAGGCAAGGGTGGGGAAGATAAGGCGCGAAAGGCTTCCGTCTGGAGCATATTGCACCGCAAAGGTGATGCTGAAATCTAATCGATCCTGCTTCAATCCAAACGAGGGACACTCCTTGGACTGAGCGATCTCGTAGAGCTTCGCCTGCATCTTCTCGTTGAGGTTGTTGTACCCCCGCTGGCTGAGCTGGGGCAGCTTGCTCCAATCTCCAGTGGCGGTCTCCACAGTCACAGCGGCGGCTGATGTTGAAATGCCCGCCAAAAGCAGTGCGAATGTGCCCAATTTCAGCATGCTG
>DATMHD010000352.1:0-6779 GCA_035555075.1 Sphingomicrobium sp.
TGAGGGTGAGGCCGGTCGGAATGACAAGCAATTCGCCAAGAGTCAGAAGCACGAAATAGAAGACAACCCAGAGCGAGCTGACGCGCCCACCGCTGGGTCCGCTCGCCAGCGCCGCCATCACCATCACCAGCATTGCTGCTGCCGCGATGACGCAGCCGATTGCCATCCGCTTCAGCAATTGCGGCGTTGTCTCCCTGCCGTTCCGTGCCCTCCAGATGCGGATGAGAACGGGCGTTCCAACGATGATCAACAAGGGATTGATCGACTGGAACCAGGTTGCAGGGACGAGCACGGATCTTCCAAAGAGGCTCACCGAACGGTCGGTGAAGTCGGAAACCCAAAGTGCGATGACATTCCCGCTCTGCTCGTATCCAATGCGGAAGAGGACGACCATCGCGATCATGAGGACGAGGACCGACACGTTCCGGGAGATGACGGAAGCTGCCGCGGGCTTCTCCTGGAGAGGAGTATCGGAACGGCTGGGTTCGGGCGGAAGGAAGCGAAGGAAGCTGCAGTATATGACGAGCCCGATCGCCATTCCGACGCCCGCCGCTGCAAAGCCCCAGTGCCAGCCGTACAGCTCGCCAAGCGTGCCGCAGATGAGGGGGGCGAGAAGGCCCCCGAGATTGATGCCCATGTAATAGGCGCTGTAGGCATAGGCCTTCCGCGGATCATCGTCCGCGTAAAGGCTTCCAACCTGGATCGCGAGCGGCGGTATGAAGAGGCCATTGCCGAGCGCGACAAGAGCGAGCGCCGGAGAAAGTAGCGCGGGGAAGGCCATTGCGAAATGGCCCAGCATCATCATCACACCGCCAATGATCACGCTTGCCGTGCGGCCCAGCCAGCGGTCAGCGATCAGCCCGCCAAAGAAGGGACTGAAGAAGGCCGCCGCCCCGTAGGCGCCGTAGATGAGCGAGGATTTCTCCTGCGCAAACCCAAGCTGCTTCGTCATGTAATAAACGAGGAGCGCCTGCAGGCCGAAGAAGGAGAATTCGGCCCACATCTGGGTCGTGAACAGGACCGTCAGCCCGGGCGGATGCCCGAACAGCGACCGGCTGCGGCGGTCGTTCGGGGAATGAGGTCCGGACCCTTTCACGAAGACCATCAATAATTAAGCGAGGCGGTCAGCAGTCCAAGGTCGAGGAACAGCCACACCAGGAACGCAGCGGCAAGTGCAATCAGCACAGACCAGATCGTCGCAAACCGCCGACCGCCTGTCCTTGCCAGCGTGTAGGCATTCCAGATCGCAGCAACAGTACCGGCGATTGCGACGAGAAGAAGGAGTTGAAGCAGTCGCATCCATAGATCGAGCCCGCCGTTCAGCGCCGTCAGGTCCTTGTCGACAGCATTGAGGACAAGCACCCAGCCGATCGCAAGCAGCAGGAACAGCCACGCCGTCGCCCGCGTGGCGCGGTGCAGAAGGAGCGGTCGTCCGCTGACATCCGCCGCATATTTATAGCGGCGGCGCACCAGCGCGACGGTCGGCCAGCCGAGCGCCGCAACGATGAGGATGAGGAAGGCGATCCCGGCGACGGGGAAGATCCACCCGGCATTGAGCGAGGAAGGCGCCGGCAGGAACTCGATGATCGGCGCATAAGGCGTGATCGAGAACATCCTGATGCCGCCATTCCCGTCGGGGATCGCCTGAAGCTTGTCGGCGCCGTTGACCTCCTGCCAGACCCACGGGCCGACTTCGCGCCACTTGCGCGGGCTTCCAGACAGATCCGTGATCGAGGACGCGACAAGAATTCCGTCCTTGTCCACGCCGACGGAAGTTTCGCCGAGCAGCGCAGCCAAGCGGAGGAAATTGAAGCCTCCGGCGCGGCTGCTGACATAATGGCCCGCCATCGCCGCGCCGTGCGCCTTTGCAGTGCTCGTGGTTGGAAGGTTCTGCGGGGCCACCGGGAAGTAGCGGTCGGTGAACTGCTGCAGCAATTCCTCGCGGAGCGCATGGGCAGCGCCGTCCTTTCCGACGCTGTTCATCGAAATGTAGAGACCCACATTCTTGTCGAGGAACAGGTGGAGGTCGGAGTGGAAGAACACCGTGTCACCGCCATGGCCGACGATGTTCAGTCCGTTGCGATCCTCATGATAGAAGCCAAGCGCCATCGCCGGGAGCGCCGCGAAAGGCCGGTTGACGTTCGAATACATGAGCGCAGCCGTCTCGGGCGTGATCAGCGTATGGTTGAGGTGCGCGATCATGAACCGGCCCATGTCGGCCCCGCTCGAGGCAAGCGCGCCCGCAGGTGCCATGCCGATCACCTCATAGGGTTGAGGCTCGTCCGTGCCGGGCTTGTACGCTTTTGAAATATAGGGCTTCAGCGCTGCAGGCAGCGGCTGGTCGAACGTCGAATGGGTCATCCCCGCGGGCGCGAAGATGTGCCGCTGCACATATTGATCGAACGGCTCGCCCGATACGCGCTCGACGATATAGCCGGCGACCGAGGCGCCATAGTTTGAATAAGCGGGCATTGTCCCGGGCGCGTAAATGCGCTCGGGTACCCAGCGCGAGAGGATCTTGCCCAGAGGCTGCGGCTTCTTGTCCCCGAAATCGATGAGATATTTCGCGGTCTCCGCAAAGCCCGGCGTGTGGGTCATGAGGTTCCGGAGCGTGATCGGCTTCCCGTCCCTCGGCGGAATCTTGAAATCGAGATACGCGTTGACGTCCGTATCAAGGTTGAGCTTGCCCGCCTGGACGAGCTGCATCACCGCAGTCCAGGTGAAGAGCTTGGAGACGGAACCCGGACGGAAGAGGGTGAGGTTCGGATCGACCGGCTTTTGCGCCTTGAGATCCGAATAGCCAAAGCCCCGCATGGTGAGCGGCTGTCCGTCCTTCACGACGACAACGACCGCGCCCGGGATCGCGCCCGCTCTCAGCGCGTAGGGGACAAAGCCGTCAAGCCACGCATCGACGTCCGGTTTCGTCAGCTCAGGGGGCCCTTCCCTGCCGGCCGAAGTTGCCGGGACGGGACTGGCAGGAAGCAAGGCCGCGGTCTGCCTGGTGGGCTTAAGCTCGGTCGGCGATTGGCCGGCAGCGGGGATCGCCAGGGCTGCGAGGGCGGCGATCGCCCATCTCCAGATCGTCATGCCCAATTCCCCCCTTTTAATAACGATAGCCAAGTACAAGCCCGAACGAGCGCGGCCGGATCACTGCAGCGGCAAGATTGCCGTTCACGTCGCCGAAGAAGCCGACATTCGTGATCCCCCGCGCATCGGTGAGGTTATGGCCAAAAGCATCGATGCGGAAATGACCTACGTCGACCCCCTGGTGCGCGTCGATCTGGCTGGATGCCGGAAGCCGGTCCTGGGAGGCACCCGCCTGGAAGTCGGCGTAACGTACGCCCGTATAATGCCAGCTAAGGCCCGCATGGCCGGTGAGATCAGGACCCATCGGTCGCTGGTATTCTGCCCCGATCGTCCATTGCCACTTGGGATTATAAGGCAAGGGATCGCCCCTTAGCCCGCCCACCGCCGTGGGCGCATCCTCGGTGAGATGGGCATCGACGTAGGATCCCGACGCATAGATGGACAAGGAGCGGTTGGGGTTCAGCCCCGCGGTGAACTCGACGCCCTTGCTTCGTGCCGCGCCACCGTTCACGTTCACTCCAAGATTGTCGATCTGCGCAAGAAGCTGGATGTCCTTCCAGTCGATGAGGAAGGCAGCGACCTCGAGCGAGAGCAGATGATCGTGGGTCTGGGTCTTCACGCCGATCTCGTAATTGGTCGTCGTGTCGGGACCAAAGGTACGCGGCACGGCATCGGAGGCGAGGGGCGAAACGGCGTTTGGACCACCTGGCCGGTAGCCCTTGGCAACGCGCGCATAAATTCGCGTGTCGGCATTGGGCTTGAAACTTGGGGCGAGCGCATAAGTGAAGACGCTGTCGGACGAGCGCCCGGTGAACACCGAACCGCCGCCGGCGAGCAGGCCATTCGTGTCCTGCTCTTCAGATTGCTTGTTGTGGGACCAGCGTCCGCCTGCGGTGATGTCGAACTTCGGGACGATGTGCCATGTGGCGTTCGCGAACCCCGCATATTCGGTATAGCGCGAGGGCAGGTCGACGATGACAAGACCGTCGAGCGAGGAAACTGGAGCACCGCTCACCCCGTCAACTGCGTAGAGGTCCTGGCCGAGCCGGTTCTTCTCATGCGTGTAGAAGCCGCCAATCGTCCATTCGAAGACGTCGTTTCGGGTCGAGGCGAGCCGCACCTCCTGGGTGAAACGCCGCTGGGTAAGGCGCTGGTCAACGCCGGCGCCAAGCGGAATCTGGAGGACGCTCGTCAGAAGCGGGCCGTAGACGGCGCTCGCATCCTCGAAGATGTGCTGGCTGAGCGTGCCGTAGCTGGTTGCCGAAACCAGCGAGACCGGACCAAAATCATAGTCGAGGGTCGCATTGTAGATGCGATCCTTGATGTCGTTAGGCTCGGCGATCAGCCGTTTATGGGCGAGCCCGCCATAAGCTTCATCGAGCGTAACCGGGTTGAGGTCGACAGCGTTGGTTCCGTTGCTTTTGATGTTCTCGAGCATTGCCGACAGGCGGACCTTGAGGCGGCTTCCAGGAGCAAAAAGCGCAGAGAAGCGGCCCCCGTAGGTATGACCGTCATTGACGTCCTTTCCCTGCGCCGGATCATCGACATAGCCGGGATCGCGACGGTAGAATCCCGTCACCCGGACGGCGGCGTTCTTCGAGAGGGGAAGATTGCCTGCCGCCCTTCCCCACCAGCCAATATCGCCGTGCGAGACGTCCTCGCCTCCAAGCTCGGCCGCCGCATCGAACGCTCGCGGATCAGGAGCGACAGTTACATATTTGACCAGCCCGCCAAGAGAATTGGCGCCGTAAAGCGTTCCTTGAGGACCTCTCAGCACCTCGACCCTCGCGATATCGAAAGGATCGAGATCGGGAGCGAGGATCGCGCCATTCGCAAGGCTGGTTGCCGATCCGAACGGCGTCTCGTCGATATAGGTCGCAACCGTCGCCCCGACGCCGCCGGTATTGATCCCGCGCAGCACGATCCGCGAATTGCCGGCCTGGCCCTCGACGACATTCGCGCTCGGGATCCGTGTCAGATAGTCCGACAAGCGCTGGGCATGTTGATTGTCGAGTGATGCGCCCGAGATGACCGACACCGACTGGGGAACATCGATGAGGCGCTGGCTCCGCTTTTGCGCAGTAATGATGATGGCGTTCTGATCGCCCTGCGCCTGCGCCTCGGGCGGCTGCGCATTGGCACGCGTCGCATCGCTGTTCTGGGCAAGTGCGGGCCCCGCGAAACCAACCAGGCACGCACCCCCGAGAAACGCACCGATCTTCTGCTGAATCTTCACCCTAGCTCTCCCCGCCAGAATGATGTCATCATTGCAGAACTGTTTCAGGATTAGCAACTGGTTTCTGGTTGAGCGATGAATCGATCGAGCATGGGAAGAGGGAGCGGCGCTTGAGCGGCCTTCAGGATAGCAGCGAGGTGCCCGCGCCCAGCCGCGCGATTCGCGATGCAAGGCTCGCGCAGGGCCTTAGCCTTCGCGCTCTCTCCGCGCGTGCGGGACTTCCCTATTCGACGCTTTCCAAGCTCGAGAACGGGAAGATGACGCTGACCTACGACAAGCTGATCAAGCTTGCGCAGGCCCTCAATGTCGACATCAAGGATCTCCTTTCGAACGCCGAGCAGCGGACTGCGCCTGTCGCGGTCGGCCGCCGCAGCGTGACGCGCGCGGGCGAAGCGCTCGACGCCGATTCAGAAAAGCACGTCCACCACTATCCGGCCGCGGATCTGCTTGGGAAAATGATGATCCCGATCATCATCGACGTCCAGGCAAGAAGTGTCGATGAACTCGGCGGTCTGGTGCGCCATGGAGGCGAGGAATATCTCTATGTCCTTCGTGGCTCGATGGAGCTTCATTCGGACCTCTACGCGCCGCTGACGCTCAATGCCGGCGACTCGATCTACTTCGACAGCGGCATGGCCCATGGTTATGTCCGGACAAGCACGGAGGCGTGCATCGTCCTTGCAGTCTGCGCCGGCCAGGGAATCCAGCAGCTCGCCGACACGGCAAAAAAGCGCCAGCATCTGTCCGAGGGCGGAAGCGACGCTCACTAGACGTTTCAATATTTGAAACTTTCGTTTCGATTGCTATGCAAAGGGGCATGGCAACGACGACGGGCTCCCGCACGCTCATTGTGGAAAAGGTCGCGATCCGCTTCGCCGAGCCCTTCCGCATCACCAATTATGTGTTCGAGGCGATGCCATCGATCCTCGCCACAGTCGATCAAGGACAAGCGCTTGGCCGGGGGGAGGCCGCCGGCGTCTATTATCTTGGCGACGACCAGGAGCGCATGCTCGAGACCATCGAGGACGTCCGAGGAGAGATCGAAAGCGGCGTTTCGCGCGCCGAGCTCCAGGACCTCCTTCCCGCATGCGGCGCTCGAAACGCCCTCGATTGCGCCTTGTGGGAGCTCGACGCCCGCCTCGAGCAGCGCCCGGTATGGCAGCTTGCCGCCGTTCCCAGCCCAAGGGCTCTTGTCACCACCTTCACCCTTCCCGCGGACGATCCGGCAATCCTCGAGACCAAGGTCAAAAGGCTGTCGTTTGCAAAGGCCATCAAGCTCAAGCTCGACGGGAACATCGATGTTGATTGCGACCGGATCTCGGTCGTCCGCCGCGCCCGCCCTGAAGTCTGGCTCGGCGTCGATGCCAACCAGGGATTTGCCGCAAAGGATCTCGAGAGGCTGGGAAGCGCGGCTCGCGAGATGGCCGTGTCCCTCATCGAACAACCCTTGAAGCGC
>DATMHD010000353.1:0-7172 GCA_035555075.1 Sphingomicrobium sp.
GGATCTCCGGCCTCTCGATGGACCTGACGGTGGCCTTCGGAGTCGAGGTTGGCAGCGGCAGATCGATCGCAAACCGGCTCGCAAGCGCCCTCGTCGCAGCCGATGAAGCTGCGCATGACGGTCTCAAATGGAAATATCACGACCCCGAGACGCTCGAGAATGCGTCCTGGAAGCTTTCGATGCTCAGCCAGCTCGACGATGCGATCGATGGCGGCGAGGTCTGGGTCGCCTACCAGCCCAAGCTCGACCTTGCGACCCGGAGGATCATCGGCGCGGAGGCTCTGGCGAGATGGACTCATCCGGAAAAAGGGCCAATCGCCGCATCCGAGTTCGTCGCTGCTGCAGAGCAGAACAACCGCATCGGCAAGCTTACCGATTTCGTGCTCGAGAAAGCGGTCGCTGCAGGCGCCCAGATCAACAAGCGCGGCAGCGAGTTCGAGATTGCGGTCAACCTCTCGGCAAGGCTGCTCGCTGACAAAGGCTTCACGCTGCGTCTTTCGGCACTTCTTGCACGCCACGGCTTGTCGCCCGAGCTGCTGACGCTTGAACTGACTGAAACGGCCGCCCTTACGGGAAGCGGTGAGGGCATCGACATGATCTCGAGACTTCGGGACATTGGCGTCAACATCGCCATCGACGATTATGGCACCGGCCTTTCAACCCTCGACTATCTCAAGAAAATCCCCGCGAACGAAATCAAGATCGACCAGAGCTTCGTCAAAGGCATGGCTGACAACCGCAGTGACCGGCTCATGGTCCAGTCGACGATCGGCCTTGCCCACTCGCTTGGGCGCAAGGTCGTGGCCGAAGGCGTAGAACATGCTGAAATCCTCGATCTCCTGATCGAGATGGACTGCGACATTGCCCAGGGCTTTGCTGTCGGGCGGCCCATGAGCCTCGACAGCCTGACCAAACGGATTACTGCCGACCGCAAGCGCAGCGCGGCCTAAGCCTCTCTAAAACTGCAGAAATTCTCCCGCGCCAGGCCGCGTGTGTTCAATTATTGGTTACTCGTTTGCTAACCATAACAATTAAGGTTAACATCCCCGGAGCTGCCGAATCGCAGTCGAACAACGGGGTAACCGAGATGAAGAAGGTCAAAACTGGCCGCGGTTTCTGGAGCTGGATCCTTGGCTGCGGCTGGGATTCAGGCGGAAGCGGCGGCTGAACCGCGGCCCGGCTTACGTCGGGCAGCCATTTGAATATCGGGCGGCGCTCGCCGGAAGGCGGGCGCTTTTCCTTTTGCAGAAGTCGCGTCGCGGCTGCTCCGGCGGGCTCGTGACGGCAATTTGCAGGGACGCAGGGCGGAAAAGTGCCTCGCGCAACGCTACAGATTGTGGGTCCAACCAGTCCAGGTCTCTGGAATTGCTTTCCTTTTTTGGTTGGGTCCATATCCGATCCGATTTTATGGTTAGTCGTTTGATCACCATAATGATTAAGGTTAACGTCCCACCGCTGCCGAATCGCAGTGCACTAACGGGGTAAGGGAACATGAAGAGGGTAAAGACCGGTCGCGATTTCTGGAGCTGGATCCTGGGCAGCGGCTGGGACTCGGGCGGAAGCGGCGGCTGAGCCGTAAATCTGCTAGTCAGATACGAATTCGAAAGCGCCCGCTCCTTGCGGGCGCTTTTATTTTGCGGACGAGAAGAAGCAGTCCGTTGCAAGCTGGCATGGAGTGGTGTCGCAGGTTAGGCGTGGACCATGCTTCGTCAGTCGAGCACAAGGATCATCGTGCGCGCGCCTTCACCGGGCCTCACCGAGTTCACCGGCCGGGCACAGGACTTCGTAACGGAAAGCGGGATTGTCGAAGGCCTGCTTACCCTGTTCTGCCGCCACACTTCGGCCTCGCTCCTCATCCAGGAGAATGCAGCGCCTCAGGCGAAGCGGGATCTTGAGACCTATTTCACGCGGATCGCGCCGGAAGATGGCTCCTATGAGCATGATGATGAAGGCCCGGACGACATGCCATCACACCTTCGGACCGCACTTACGGCGACCGGGCTGTCGATCCCTGTCAGCGAAGGACGGCTGGTGCTCGGCCGATGGCAGGGCATTTACCTGTTCGAACACCGACGCAGTACGCCCGAGCGCGAAATCGCGCTTCATCTGGTCGGCGAATGAGCCTTCAATCAGTCAGGGAATGGCTGGCCGCCAATGCACCGGACCTGCCGCTCATCGAAGTCGAGGAGAGCACCGCGACTGTCGAGACCGCCGCACTAGCACTTGGCGTCGAACCCGGCCGGATTGCCAAGACCCTCGCAGTTCGTGCCGGCGACCATCTGTTCCTGCTGGTCACCAGGGGGAATGCGCGCCTCGACAACCGCAAATGCAAGGACGAGCTTGGAGCACGCCCCCGAATGCTCGCCGCCGAGGAGACGTTCGAGCTTACCGGCCATCCGGTTGGCGGAGTTTGCCCCTTCGGGCTGAAGACGCCCCTGCCCGTCTATGTCGACGTTTCGCTCGAAGCCTTCGACATCGTGTACCCGGCGGGCGGCTCACTCAACACATCGGTCATGGTTGCGACGAATCGCCTTTTCGAACTGGTTGGTGACCGCTGGGTCGACCTATGCCGGCTGCCGGAGCATCCGGGAGACATCTAGTTCAGCCGGGCTCACGTCCGGCAACGGCCATGCGTCGCCGGTGATCAGCGAGGAAACGACGGCCGCCATTGCAGGCGACGTCTGGAGGCCGAACCCGCCCTGCCCCGCAAGCCAGAAGAAGCCTTCCTTTTCAGGGGCGAAGCCGACGGCCGGGTGCTTGTCGGACGTGAACGTCCGAAGACCGGCCCAGCGACTGTGGATCCTGTCGACCTTGACGGTTGTCCGCTCTTCCATCCGGAACGCCGCAAGTGCCACTTCATATTCGTCAGCCTGCGCATCGCAGGGATCGCTTGGCACCTCGTCCATCGGCGAGGCGAACAGCCGCCCGCTCTCGGGCGCGAAATAGAGCTCGTCGCCCACGGTTTTCGCAAATGGCAGTTCCTCGAGCCTCGTACCTGCCGGCGCATCAAAGGTGATGATCGTACGGCGCTTCGGTTTGATTCCAAGCGGGGCGACGCCCGCGAGGCGCGCCACCTCGTCCGCCCACGAACCCGCCGCATTGACGAGGATGGGCGCAAGGAAGCGCTCGCCACGCTCGCTGGTCAGCGTCCAGCAGCCGTTCAAGCGTTCGATCCTCTGGATGCGCTCGCCGGTCCTTAGCTCTCCCTTATTGTTCTTCAGCATCTTGAGATTGCCCTGGAGAAGCGCATGCGGGTCCAGCCGGATGCCGTTTCGATCGGCGACTCCGTGGACTGCATCCTCCTTGAGGAGCGGGCACAGTTCATGAACGCCCGAAGCGTCCAGCCGCTCGAGCTTGGCGAAGGCGCGGATTTCACGCTCCAGCGCGTCGATGGCTTCTCGTTCCTCCTCACGCCCATGGACAAGGACCGGCATGCGGTGCCCGAGCGCAACCTCGGTGAAGCCTGCCGGAGGATGTTCGAAAAAGGGTCGGCTGGCGAGTGTCAGCGCCCGCACCAGGCGGTCACCAAGCGCGTAATGGACCATTGTCGCGCTGCGGCCGGAGGAATGATAGCCGATCTGCTCCTCGGCCTCGAGCAAGATCACCTTGGAACGCTTGGAGAGCTGGGCTGCGGCCGAAAGACCGGCGATCCCGCCGCCGATCACGAGAATATCGGAATTGTTCATCTGATCAGCCAGCGGTGAGCCGTTCGCTAACGATCCTCCCATCCCTCGTCAGCCGGATCGCATTCACGATCTCGTCATCGTCCGGAAGCACCGGCGCTCCCCGCTCCTTGTCCCAGAACGCAGAGAGGAAATTGAAGAGATTGCGAGCAAAAAGCGCAGACGCATCCGCCGCGAGGCTTCGTGCAAGGTTCGAGCCGCCAATGATGATGACGCCGTGGCTGACGACCTGCTCGCCGCTGACAGTTCCCTCGACGTTTCCTCCGGCATCCGCGGCAAGGTCGACGATGATGCTTCCCGCGCGCATGGAAGCGACCTGTGCGTCGCTGATGAGGCGGGGTGCAGGGCGGCCGGGGATGAGCGCGGTGGTGATCACGATATCCTGTTTCGCGATATGGCCGGAAACCAGCTCGGCCTGGGCCTTTTGATATTCATCGGACATTTCCGTCGCGTAGCCGCCAGTGCCCTCCCCTTCGATCCCGGCGACGTTCTCGACGAAAATGGGCTTGGCTCCGAGCGATTGGATCTGTTCCCTCGTCGCTGAGCGGACGTCCGTGGCGCTGACCTGCGCACCGAGCCTCTTGGCTGTGGCAATGGCCTGGAGGCCGGCGACGCCGACTCCCATGACGAACACCTTGGCGGGGCTGATGGTCCCTGCTGCAGTCATCATCATCGGAAACGCGCGACCATAAGCCGCAGCCGCCTCGACGACGGCCTTGTAGCCAGCAAGATTGGACTGTGAGGAGAGGATGTCCATGGACTGCGCGCGGGTGATCCTCGGCATCCACTCCATGGCCAGCGCTTCGATGCCGGCCGCGGCATAAGCTTCGATTGCGTACCGCTGCCGAAGCGGTTCGAGCGCTCCCACCAGCAATACACCCTTTTCGACGCCGCTCAGCGAGCTCGGCTCAGGTCCGTTCACCACGAGAATGATCCCGGCGCCCTTCAGTACCTCGGCGCGAGACCCGAGCCTTGCGCCCGCAGCCTCGAATTCCGCATCCGTGACAGACGCTTGTTCGCCCGCGCCTTGTTCCACCGCGACGTCGGCTCCAAGCGACGTAAACTTCTTGACGGTCTCGGGAATGGCCGCGCAGCGCGTTTCGGCCGCCGCCTCCTTCAGAACCGCGATCTTCATGAACTTATTTCAGGAGCAGGAGCACGATGAACGCGACGATCAGGCAGACGATCGCGCCATATTTGAGCAATCGGATGAAGCGCGTGTAGTCGCGCACATGCACCGCGACGTCCTGTGTCGGCGGGCTCACCAGGATAGGCTCTTCCTCGGCCATTCAATTTTCCCCTCAGTGGTTCGGTTCTTGAACGCGTCCATAACAAGGCAGTTGGCCTCACCCAAGCCCCTGAACCTCCGGCATCGAGCAGTTAAGGCGACCTTTACTCCTTCTCACATAGGGTGGCGCCCGGGAAGGCCGTCCATCCATGCGTGAAGAACCCACACGTTCGCTGTTGCTGCTTGATTCCAACCCCGAGGAACGTCGGATGATCTCCGCGATCGCCGGGCGCGCGGGATGGAGCGTCGTTGGTGCAGCCGACGAGGAGATGGCGGCTGCATTGCTCCAGGGGCCGCATGGCCGCGAAGTGCTCGCCGTTCTGCTCGGGAGCTGGGACGCGGAACATGGGCCCGAGCTCATTGCAACGCTGCGCGAGGATCGCGCCAACCTTCCCGTCATCGTTCTTTCACATGGCGACACGGTTTCGGTCGCGGTCGAAGCGATGCGCGCCGGCGCCTCGGATTTCCTGGTCCGCCCGGTAGCGCCAGAGCGTCTGCTCGAGGCTCTTGCAGCCAATGCGGACCGCCGACGCGCCGCCGGAGAGCTTGCGCCTGTATCTGAGAAGCTTGCTCCCGCGCTGGCACTGGAGCAGCTGATCGGTGCAGCTCCCGAATTTCGAGCGGCTCTTGCGGTCGCCGCGAAATCGGCACGCAACCGGCTTCCAGTCCTGATCATCGGCGAACCCGGGACAGGCAAGGAGACCATCGCCCGGGCAATCCACAGCGCAAGTCTCAGGGCCAAGGGTCCACTGCTCGAACTCGATTGCAAGGCAGTTGCGCCGAACATCATCGACAGCGAGCTCTTCGGCCATGAGAAAGGCGCATTCCCGGGCGCCTTCACCGCGAAGACGGGCAAGCTCGTCCATTCCGATGGCGGAACGCTGATCCTCGATGAAATCGGCTGCCTTTCCGAGCAGACGCAGGAATTGCTCGATCGCGTGCTTGCGACCGGCGAAGTGCGCCCCGTTGGCCTGAATGGCAGCTACTCGGTCGACGTTCGCGTGATCGCCACCAGCAGCCGGCCGCTTCCTGAAGATTTCCACGCCGGGCTTGCTGAGCGAATTGGCGCGACCACCGTCAACCTTCCTCCGCTTCGCGAGAGAAGCGGCGACATCCCGGCGCTTGCTCGCCATCTTCTTCAGCGGCTTGCCGACCAGACCGGCCTCAAGCCGCTGTCGATCGGCAATGACGCTCTTGCGGTCCTGATGCGATATGGCTGGCCGGGCAACGTCCGCCAGCTTGCAGGCGTGCTCTTCCGGGCCGCACTGCAGTGCGAGGACAGCTCGCTGACCGCGCAGCACTTCCCGCACATTGCGATACAATCGCGCTACACGGCGCGGCGGACGGACTTTGGACCAACGATCAGCCAGGCCCGGAGCGAAGAGGTCATCGCCGATAGTCCGGGTGTCATGCTCTACCGGAGCGACGGGCATTTGCGGGCGCTCGAGGAGATCGAGGCCGACATCATCCGTCTCGCGATCGGCCATTACCGCGGGCGCATGACGGAAGTCGCGCGCCGCCTCGGAATTGGCCGCTCTACCCTCTACCGGAAGCTTGGCGAACTCGGGATCGACACCGCGGCCTAAGAGCGAGGAGTGAGCGCCTGATCGCGCATTCCGCGCCAGATGCGGAGCGCCTGGAGCGTTTCAAAGACATCGTGCACACGGACGATCTGGGCTCCCTGCTCGGCAGCCTTGAGCGCGAATGCTAGACTTCCCGCAAGGCGTTGCCCGACCCCTGCCTCACCTGACAAGGCACCGATCGTCCGCTTGCGGCTCGCCCCGACCACGAGCGGGCACCCGAGCGAGTGAAAAAGTGCAAGGCCGTTCATCAGTTCAAGATTGTGTCCGACGTTCTTTCCAAACCCGAAGCCTGGATCGATGAGGACGCGTTCGCGGGGAATCCCGGCCGACACTGCACTTTTGATGCGCTCCTCAAGCCAGAGATAGATTTCGATGAGCACGTCATCGTAGCTCGGGTCATCCTGCATGACCTCCGGAGCTCCGCGGTGGTGCATCAGGACGACCGGGACATTGAGGCCCGCTGCAACCTCCGCCGAACGCGCATCGTAGGTCAGCGCCGATACGTCATTGATCATGCGCGCGCCCGCCTGGACCGCCGGCGTCATGACGTCGGCCTTTCTTGTGTCAACGGAGACCGCGGTTCCTCCTGCTGCAAGCTTGCTGATGACAGGCACAACC
>DATMHD010000354.1:0-3060 GCA_035555075.1 Sphingomicrobium sp.
GGCGTCGGGCCAGAGATGATGGCTGTGCGCCGCGAAGTGCAACCGTGTCGGATCGGCTGAAAGGCTGCGCGAGAACAGCGCTTTGAAGCTCAAAGATCGGTCCTCAGTGCCCACAGCTCCGGGAACACGCGCTTCTCGAGAGTTGCCCGAAGATAGGGCGCACCCGCTGAGCCACCCGTGCCCTGCCTATTGCCGATGATGCGCTCCACTGTCAGCACGTGCTTGTGCCGCCAGGCGGCGAGGGCATCGTCGATATCGACGAGCTTCTCGGCAAGCTCATACAGGTCGAACCACCGCTCAGCATCTCGGTAAACCTGTAGCCAGGCCTTTGCGATCGCCGCAGTTGAATGATTGCCCAGATCGAAGCCGGCCCGCTCTAGTGCCCCGTGGGATGCTTCGCGAAGGCTTGCCTCGCCGAGCGCCGCCTCGAGCGCCGCTCGCTCACGACTGCCTTCGGCGTAGTGGTTGACGAAGTTGGGCTCCTTCAGACCGAGGCGGAACTCAATCTCCCGAAACTGCTCGGACTCAAACCCCGACGACGTCCCAAGGACATTGCGGAATTTGAGGTAGTCGACGGGTGTCAGGGTGGAGAGGACATCCCAGGACAGTGTCATCACGGCCTGGATGCGGCTGATGCGCGCCATGGCTTTATAAGCCTCGGCAAATCGGTCGGCCTCGACCAGCTCGATGGCGAGCTTCAGCTCATGGAGCATCTGCTTCATCCACAGCTCTTTGGTCTGGTGGATGATGATGAACAGCATCTCGTCGTGGAGGTCCGACAAGGGCCGTTGAGCGCCGAGTAAATCCTTCAGATCGAGATAATCGGCATAGGTCATGCCGGCTGGCGTCGCGGTGATGATCGGACGCTTAAGCGAAACGGCTGCTGCGCGGAAGCGCAGCCCAACTAGGGGCCGGTGTTCCCGCCGCCCTGCCCGCCAAGACCGCCCGCCCCGACGCTTCCGATATTGCCGAACAATTCCTCGAAGAAGCTCCGCTTGCGTCCCAGAGTTGGCGTCGAGCGATGCGTTGGCTCGACGTTCATCACGAGCTCGCGCCCGGTGCGCTGGACGGAGGCGACATTGCCCTTCTGATCGAAGCGGACAATGAAGACGGTCTGCTTCGTGACCCGGGGATTGCGAAACGCGACCTGATTCACATCGCGCGAGACATAGTACCAATCGTTCGGCGTGAACTGTCCTACGAAGCTTGGACGACCGATCGCCTTTTCAACCGAGTCCTTGTTGTCGACGCCGGGCTGGATCGCGCCGATGAGCTGCGGGTCAAGGACTACTCCCTTGTGCGAGCGCATCTGCGCGCATCCAGCGAGCATCACCGCCGCGGCAATGGCCACCGTTCTCAAGACCACAAGCTTCATCCAATATACCTTCTTAGGAAGCGGCCGCTTGCGCGCGGCCTTCCGCGCCTCAATATGCGGGAGGCAAGGAGCGACGCAAGCTGGCGCTCCTCGCAAATCGCAACGCGAGGCGCTCTTCGACCTATGCTCGGCTTCCTGTTCCGCGGATTAACAGCCGCCCAGTCACCCGGCGCGGCGCTGTTCGATGCGCTGACGAAGGAGGCCCGGCGTCCTCACTGGTTCATTGAAGGAAAGGTGCCCGATACGCTCGACGGCCGCTTCGCGGTAGTGGCGAGCCTGACCGCCCTGGCGCTCGTTCGGCTCGAGGAGGACGCCGATGCCAATCCGCTCTCGGTCGCGCTGACGGAGCGATTCATCGAGGTCATGGAAAGCGAGCATCGCGAGCTTGGCCTTGGCGATCCCACCTTGGGCAAGACGGTGCGAAAGCTCGTCGGAATGCTTGGCCGGCGCACCGAGCTGCTGCGATCCGCCGCAGCGGCCGACGCGTCGTGGGAGGAAGCAGTCGCCCAAAGCCTCTACAGGAATCCCACTGATCCGGATGCGGTCCGTCACAGCACCACCGAGTTCGAACGTTTATTCAACGGGCTCAGGAAGACGGATCTCGCCGGTCTTGAACGGGGAAAGATCGCATGACGGACCGCTTTGCGCACCAGCTTCGCCTCGATCAGATCAGGGACGGGGAACGACTCGACCTTGTCGCCGACGAAATTGAGCGCTCCGCTGTTGCAGAGCGTCTTCAACTCCTCTCCGTTGATCGGCTCGAGGCGCACGTCTGCCTCGGCCGGACAGGGGAAATCGTTCGGGCCGAAGGACGCATCCTCGCAGCGCTAGATCAGAGCTGCGTCGCGACCGGTGATCCCGTTGCTGCGCATGTCGACGAACCGTTCGCGATCCTGTTCGTCCCAGAGCCGCAGAACAGCAGCGGCGATGAGGAGGTCGAGCTTGGCGAGGCGGATTGCGACACGGTTTTTTACGATAGTGCCTCGATAGATCTCGGGAATGCCATCGCCGACACCTTGGCGCTCAGCCTTGACCCTTATCCTCGAAGTGCCGGCGCGGACGCCGCACTGAAGGAAGCGGGCGTGCTCAAGGAAGAGCAGGCGAGCCCGTTCGCAGTGCTCGCAAAACTGAAGACGAACCGCGAAACCTAGAAGCATGGCGCCGCATTGCGGCGCCCAATCCTCAAAATGGCACGTCGTCGTCGAGATCGGTGTCGAAGGCGGCTGGCTGGGGCCGCGTCTGCGTCCGCTGCGGCGCACCGCCGCCAAAATCGTCGTCCTCGCCGAAGGCGCTTCTGCCGCCGCCGGCGCCAGATCCTTCGCGGCTGTCAAGCAACACCAACTCGCCCCGAAAACGCTGAAGCACGATCTCCGTCGTGTAGCGGTCGTTGCCCGATTGATCAGTCCACTTTCGCGTCTGGAGCTGGCCTTCGAGATAGACCTTGGAACCCTTGCGCAGATAATTCTTGGCAACGCGGCCAAGGTTCTCATTGAAGATCACGACGTTGTGCCACTCGGTCCGCTCCTGTCGGTTCCCGTCCCGATCCTTCCATTGTTCCGACGTAGCGACCCTGATGTTGACCACTTCGCCACCGTTGTTGAGCGAGCGCGCCTCCGGATCCGCGCCTAGGTTGCCGACCAGGATTACCTTGTTCACGCCCGCCATGTCGCACTCTCCTCTTCTTG
>DATMHD010000355.1:0-4016 GCA_035555075.1 Sphingomicrobium sp.
CGGTGCTGCGACGGCGCCCACGCCGCTTACCGCGCAGGCGTTCGTCAACGCAGCGGCTGCAAGCGACAGGTTCGAGATTGAAAGCTCCAAGCTCGCAGCAAGCGCAGCGAGTTCCGCCTCTGTGAAGAAGTTCGCGACGGAAATGATCAGCGCGCACACGGCGTCGACCGCGAAGCTCAAGAGCACGGTTGCCGGGATGAGCCCCAAGCTGACTCCCGACGATACGCTTACCCCCGATCAGCAACAGAAGCTTGATAGCCTGAAGGGCCTCAAGGGGACGGCGTTCGACAGCGCCTACGCCTCGGCACAGACGGAAGCGCATCAAAATGCGCTCGATGCGCTCAAGAATTACGCCGCCTCGGGCGATAACTCGACGCTCAAGACCTTCGCCAACGGCCTCATTCCTACAGTGACCGCACACCTCAACATGGCGAAAGCCTTGAAGTAGCCAGGGGCCCCTTAACGGCATTCTTCAGACTTCGCAGGGTATCGGAGCCTCTGGGGGCCGCGGACCAAGGTTGGCCAGCCCCCAGCAGGTGGACGCGTCGCTCGGACGGGGCGCACCCGCCGTCAGGGGACACCGTTGCCGCGCCCCCGGCACACACCCCATTGCCGGCATAGGTCGCAGGTGCGATGACGTGCGGACCCCGGAGGTCACGCCCATGCCTGCTGGTGAAGCATTCAGGCATTCCACGCCTGAACTATACGATCGATACATGGCGCCGCTCTTCTTCGAACCCTGCGCAGAGATCGTTGCCGAGATCGCCAGCGCCTTCCAGCCGGAGCGTGTTCTGGAGACCGCCACTGGCACGGGTCTTCTCACTCGGGCCCTGCATCAGGCGCTCCCCAGCGCTTCCATCGTGGCTAGCGACATAAATGAGGCAATGCTTGCCATTGCCGCACAGCGGCTCGCAAACGAGCGAGTGACGTTTCAGACGGCAAACGCACAAGCTCTGCCGTTCGATGACGAGACTTTCGACCTCGTCCTCTCCCAGTTCGGCATCATGTTCTTTCCCGACAGGGCCAAGGCGAATGCCGAAGCGCATCGCGTGCTCCGTTCGCAAAGCCACTATCTCATTGTGACCTTTGATGCACTTGAACGAAATCCGGTCGCGAAGGTCGTAGGAGAGGCAGTTGCGGCGCTCTTCCCTGACGATCCCCCCAAATACATGGAACAAGGACCCTTCTGTTACACCGACCCTGCCGAGATCCAGAAGGATCTTCTGGCAGGCGGTTTCACCAAGATCGAGCTTCAGACACGCGGCGCCAGGAGCAGGGCGGCGGACGCCTATGAGGCGGCTCTCGGCATCTGCCAGGGCGGGCCGTTCCGGACCGAAATCGAGAAACGCGATCCCAATGGTTTGGACCGCGCCACCGACGCAGCGGCCAATGCGCTTCGCCAGTTTGAAGGACCGGGCGGCCTGGACGCGCCCATGTCAGCGCACTTCGCGATCGCCACAAAATAGCTCAAAGGGCGGCAAGCGGATTGTTGACCCAAGCGACAATGGAGACGGGAGACATTTCGAAATGGCAGCTAGCGCTCGGGTCCGCCACGAAACGGAAGCCGGCGCCCTCCTCAAAAAAGAGCTGTGACGCTTGCCTGTTGCATGCGCCAGCCCTCATATTAGAGCCTCCATCGGAAGGATCACCGCAGTGAACGGTCGAATGAACGCCGCCCTACCGTCTCATGCAATCCAGGTGATCCGTGTCCTCTCTTCTCACTCTCGACTCCCTTTCCGCTGCAGCGCCCGATGGACGCCTGCTCTTCAAGGATCTCAGCCTCTCGGTCGGTAGAAATCAGCGCATCGGCCTCGTCGGCCGAAACGGCAGCGGCAAATCCACGCTGCTGGCGATTATCGAGGGCAAGGCTCAGCCCATTGCCGGACATATCGCGGCTACGGGCCGGGTCGGAGCTCTCGTGCAGAATTTGCCGCCGGAGCTGACCGTCGCCGAGGCCATCGGCATTTCGCGCATCCGCGAGGCGACCGCCCGTGTCGAGGAGGGAGATGCCAGCGATGAAGATTTTGCACTGGCGGACTGGACGCTGGAAGCCCGCGTTGCTGCGGCTCTCGCATCTGCGGGACTGAGCGGCATCGATCTGGATCTACGCATCGCCAGCTTTTCGGGAGGCGAGCGGACGAGGATCGGGCTCGCCCGATTGCTGATCGAGGCCCCCGATCTCATCCTCCTCGATGAACCCACGAACAATTTGGACGCTCGGGGTAGAGCCGCAGTCCATGAGCTTCTCCTTCGGTGGGACGGAGGCGCGATAATCGCCAGCCACGACCGGCAACTGCTCGAGCATGTCGATCGCATGGTCGAGCTCAGTCCGGTGAGGATTCGCCAATTCGGCGGTGGCTGGTCGGCGTTCGCCGCTGCAAGGGAAGCCGAGCGGCAACGCGCCGAGACTAGGCTCCAAGCAGCCGAGCAGGACCTTAAGGAGGCCAAGCGCATCGCTCAGGCGCGCCGCGAAAAGAAAGCACGCCGTGACCGCGCCGGAAAGGCGTATGCGGCAAGCGGGAGCGCGCCAAAGATACTGATGGGTCGCCAGGCCGAGCGTGCGGAGAACAGCGCCGGACGAGATGGAAGCCTCGCCGACCGGCAGATGGACGAAGCTGCCCGCAAACTCGCCGACGTCCAGACACGAGTGGAACTCACCGCGCCGTTGACGTTCGATATTCCTCCCAGCCACCTGCCGGCCTCGAAGGAGCTCCTGTCGATGGACGAGGCCAGTGTGACGCTTTCGGCCGATCGGATACTCGGACCTTGGACACTCGAGATCCGCGGCCCGGAAAGGGTCGCAATCACCGGTCCAAACGGCGCGGGCAAGTCAAGTTTGCTGCGCCTCGCAATGGGCGAGATCAGACCGGCGGCCGGCTCCGTCAGGCGAGCCGAGGGGCGTTTGGCGATGGTCGACCAGCACGTTAGCCTGCTCGAGCCATCCCTCACCGTCATCGAAAACTATCAACGGCGGCACCCTAACGCGACGCAGGAAGCTTCGCATGCGGCTCTCGCCCGATTTGCGTTCCGCAACCGCGATGCACAGCGTCCTGTTGGCACATTGTCCGGTGGCGAGCGGTTGCGCGCTGCGCTCGCCTGCGTTCTCGGCGGGCCTGCGCCGCCACAGCTTCTGGCGCTCGACGAGCCGACCAATCACATCGACCTGGAGTCTGCTGAAGCGCTGGAACATGCTTTGTCGGTATATGACGGTGCCATACTCGTCGTCAGTCACGACGGGTCGTTCATTGAGCGGATAGGCGTAACCCGTGCTCTGGACTTGTGCCTTTGAACGCCCGAAGCCTTGCACGGCCGGTCATGTGACAGAAGGTTGAAAGCATGGTCACCGTGGAGGCTTTATGACGGAGGAGCGCGCCGGCCTCCCCATCATCGCTTTTGCAGACGCGGAAGCTTTGGAGACTTGGCTCGAACGCGAGGGGCAGATCTCGCCGGGGCTATGGATCATGTTCGCTAAAAGAGGATCAGGGATCGCGAGCGTCAGCAAAGCGGAAGCAATCGATGCAGCGCTTTGCCAGGGCTGGATCGATGGCCAGCTCGACAAGTACGACGATCAGCACTGGCTTGTCCGGTTCACGCCGCGCAAGGCGCGCAGCAAGTGGTCGCAGGTGAACCGCAAGCGCGCGACGGAGCTGCTGGAAGCGGGACGAATTCGCCCTCCTGGTCTCGCCGAGATCCATGCCGCCAAGGCCGATGGTCGGTGGGACGCGGCCTATGCGCCTCCCAGCAAGGCGCAGGTCCCGCCCGATCTTCAGGCTGCGCTGGACAAGAACCCTGACGCCGCAGAATTCTTCGCGACGCTGAGCGGAGCGAACAGGTATGCGATCCTCTACCGCATCGGAGCCGTGAAGAAGCCAGAGACCAGAGCGCGCAAGATCAGTCATTTCGTCGCCATGTTGGAACGCCGTGAGACTGTGCACGGCTGAACCTGGGCCAACCCGGCCGACATTCTATCGATCATTTTATCGCGACTTGGGTTGCTGGCGTTTTTGAACCCTGCG
>DATMHD010000356.1:0-2728 GCA_035555075.1 Sphingomicrobium sp.
GGCTACCGGGCGGGGACGCTACCGGGCGTGGGGCGTCCTTTAGAGGCGAAAGTCCGTGCTGTGAACGCTCGGCAGAAAGGCCGTCTCGTCCAGATGAAAAAGACACCAACAAAAATGCCGCGCGGTTGAAATCCAGCGCAGCGGCCGTTTCCAGTGCCCGAGGGTGTGACGAAAACTCCGGTCACGCTCGAGACGCTGACCAAGGCCTTTATTCGTCCGGCACGCACGCGAGACGAAGGCTTGAAGATTTAGTTTGATCGTACTTATCGTAGCCAACCTACGATATAAGCAATAAATCGAAACTTGCCCGTCCAGCTGGTCGCACGATACTGTACGGAGCCGCCTCAATCGTCGTTGGTAAGTTCGTCCGGCCACATCTGCGCGCCATGGAGCACGCGCAAGATGCGAACGGTATCGCCGTCGACCAGGTACGCCGCGACATAAGATGTACGCGGAATGACCAACTCGCGCGTCCCAGCGACACGCCCCGGCCGACCGCTATCCGGAAAGTCGAGCAGACGCCGCGCGGCATTGGCAATCTGTTCGTCGACATGAACCGCGGCACGAGGATTCTCGGCCTCGATGTAGCTGAAAATGCCGTCGCGATCGGACAACGCGAAGCGCGACCAGACGAGTTTCACCGTTCCTGCTCCGGTGCCTTTCGAAGCGCAGCGGCGCGGCGTTGTGCGAAATGCGCTTCGACCTCGGAATCATCAATATCAGGCCGCGTGTCGGCCAACGCCTCGCGCACCTTCTCACGAAACCAGGTATCGTAAGCTTGGCTGTTGCTCACGAGCTCCAGCGGAAGCATCCCTTCATTGGCCGTGCGCGTCAGCAGGATCCGCACGGCGTCGGATACCGTGAGACCCATATTTTCCAGAACCGCAGTGGCCTTTTCCTTCACGTCCGCATCGATGCGGGTTTGGACCAAGGCATTCGAAGCCATAGCGACCTCCTTTATTCGTAGCTAGATGTAATACATTTGAATGACATGCACCAGAGATATCACGGCTCCGTGAGCCGAGGCTGTGACAGCGGGCAAACGGCCCCGCCTTTCGGCGGGGCCGTTGCCGTGGGCCCTCAATCCCGATTCGGGCGGGACCAGATGAGCTGTAGGCCGTCCTGACCCTCCACCTCGATCAGGGTGGCATAGATCGGAGCCGGGAAGCTCGGATCGTCCAGCTTGACCGAGAGGTAATCGCGCTCGGTGTCCCTGGCGGTCTTCTGCCAAGCCGCTCCCAGCTCGACATTGCCGGCGAAGATGCGGAAGTGCGGTCCCTTGTCGGAGGGATTCTCGACCCGAACCAGCTTGGCTTTGGCATTGAGAGCGAGGGTGCGAACCGTGCCGGAGAAGCCGTTGCCGGTCGAGGTGAAGGTGCCGATGGTCGCCATTGTCGTGTCCTTTCGGTTTCCCGGGCCGCCCATCGCGGCCTCGATGGCTGGCGACAGACCGGAGGCGATCGACCCGCACCCCGAAGGGGCCGGCACGCAGTAGAGGGCAGCCAGGGCACGACTTTCTTGGCTTGCGCGAGGAATGGGCGCGCAGCGGCCAGGGGAAGAAAGTCGTAACCGGCTGTTGCGGGATAAGAGCGAGGCGGCGCTTAAGCGACGGCGCCCTTCGGTCAGACATGCCGATCGAGGACGACGTGGGTGTGCCAGAAGAAACGGCCGAGGAACACGACAATGTCGACCATCGAAACCTTGACCGATGAAACAACCCGATACCGCTCACCGCACACATCTTTCAATTCCTCAGGCTTGCGGGTCGACGCCCGAAACGGGTAGGCGCGCTGCTCTGCCGTCAAGCGAGCCTCGCGGCCCGAAAGTGAACCGGGAGGCCGCGAGCGAGATTTGCTCGGCAGAGCGACGACCTGTGCAAAGTCAGAACGTCGTCCTCCTCGAACGACGGCACGCAAGGCCACAATCAGGTGGCGCAGAAGGAGGAATGAACGGACACCGGCCCCCGAGCGGCCAACAAGGCGGATCTCTGCGCTGAATCACCAGATAGCTAAGCGCCGGCGCCAATCAGGTTATGCGCTCATCATGTATCATGCTGCCTCTTCGACCTCAGCGGCGTTCGGCTGCTGGTCGTGCAGATAGGCGACGGCGCGTTGCGCATGCGCGGCAGCCGAGAAGATAAAGCGCTTCTCACTCGATAAAACTTCCAACCACGATGCGAGGTAGCTGGCATGATCCGGCCTCGGTTCCAGTTCGGGAGAGATCCCGAGATCCGCGCAGACGAAACAGCTCCCGAGTTCGGCAATCAACTCTTCGCGCGCGCGTTCGCTCCGATCCTTGCTGTAACGGCTGAGATCGCGATTAACGCGGTGAGCGGGAGCGGTCCAGTGCACGGTCTCATGGCCTCTGACGGCGACATAGGAGGCAGTGTCGCGAAAACTTCCGATCGTCGGCATCTGAATGTGATCGGACGAGGGCGCGTAAAACGCCATCGAACCGCCATGCCGAACAATCGCGCCGGTATTGGCAAAGAAAGCGTCGGCGCTCGCGTTGCGCTCGATCGTTGATGCGACAGCGGCCGGACGACTGTAATAATGCTCGGGCAAGCCATCGATCTGATCGACGCAAAACACGGTATAGGCCTTCAAGAAGGGGATATCCCTTTCGACTTCGTCGCCGTGAGCGTCGGTCTCTGTCTTGGTGAAGCGGCTCGCATAGACCACAGTGCTGCCGGTCTCGCCTTTGCGGACATGCGCGCCGAGCTCGCTGG
>DATMHD010000357.1:0-3505 GCA_035555075.1 Sphingomicrobium sp.
TAATCATTATCGAGCCGAAGCCGCCCGTGCCCCAGTCCCAATTGCCGACCGTCAGGGCCTGCTCCGGGTGATCTGCATACGAGGCCTCGGTTTGCGCCTGTTGTGTGTAGTGATTGAACTTCGATGCATACTCCTCATTGGCCGGGGCCAGCGCGGTAAGCTGCTTGTAGATTTCGAGGTTGCCTTGGGTTTCATCGGCCGAGAGTTTCGAAGCCTGCTTTCTGAGTTCGTCGATCTTCGGCGCGTTTTGTTTCTCCATGGCTTGTTGCTGCGCGGGCGTCATGTCCGATGGCGATGGTGTGACGGGCGTTTTGGGTCCGGTGAAACCTACCATGAGGAAGCTCGCGAACGCCGCGAGACCAAAGTGCCACCGTTTCAGTCCCTTGAAGGGCTTAAAGACGCCGACAATGCAGATGAAGAAGAGCAGTAGAAAGACGTACGGCACGGCCGGTCACTCCTCGACCTCGATGACTTTCTTCCGCCTGGTGAACAAAACAAACAGTCCGAGGATCACATCGCCGGCGACCCAGGTGAACAAAATCGTCCCCATTACGAGACCGGCACCAATAGTCGCGCCAGCGGTTGCGGCCTCGTGATATTCACCGCCGCTGCTGGCCGCGTTGCTAATGACCTGGCTGTTGGATGAGCAGCTCACCGCCGCGATTGCAAACATCAAGACGTTGAAGCCAATAAAGAGCCACTTCACGATCTTACCGAATACGGTGCGATCGCTCACTTCCGTACGCACAATAGCCATAAGATACCCCCCCTCGAAAACTAAACAGAAACTTAAGGAACTCGCAAGACGAGTGGGGATAGTTGCGCGTACCGAAGGAAGGACAGGGAAAGAGCGGCGGTTACCGGGTCGTTACGTACTACCTCGACCGGGACACGCCAGTCTTTCTCCTGACCGTGCTCGATAAGAGTAAGAAGGCCAATCTCTCAGAGGGAGAGAAGAAAGCTACCAAGATGGCAGCGAAGACAGAGAAGACGCAGAGGCGACAATGAAGAAGAGTGAGCTCATCAAGCGGGGCATGGCCGAGGCCAAGGCGTTCATGCGCGGCGAGCGAGAGGGCTTTGTCGTCCATGAGCCGGTCAACATTAGGCAGGTTCGCGAGAAGTTGAATCTGACACGACGCCGTTTTGCTAAGAGATACCGCTTGAACGAACGCACTGTAGAGCAGTGGGAGCAGGGCCGCTCAGCGCCGGATCAAACGTCCGAAACCTTGCTGAGGCTAATCGAGCGGGAGCCCGAGAAGATGGCGAAGCTTGTCGCCCAGCTAGATTAGGCATCGAAGATAGGGCTGAATGAACGGCTGCCTTCGCCCGTCTTTGACCTGAAGCAGCCAGTCCGCATTCGGCCAACCTTCGGCATCATCGGGTCGTAAGTCGGCCTCGTTGTAGGTTATTGGATTACTAATCCCAATCGCGAGCCGTCGGTCGATGGCGCTCCAACTCCATCGCGTCATGGAGGACGCGACCGATCTCGACGATGCCGCCGCCACCGATACGAAAGACGATCAGGTGCCGTGGACGACGGACTGGACCTGACTCTTCGCGTGCCCGGCTGCGGCTCAGCCGAAAATGCCAGCTTCTGGCGCCGACACCCAATTCTGGGCGAACAGGTGCGCCCGGACGGTCGGGATTCTCCGCGATGTCACGGATCGCCGCGACGATCAGCGTCTCATAACGGACACGGGCAGCCTCTCCGAAGCGCTCTTCGGTTCGGGCAAGAATGTCGACAATGTCCGCCTGGGCCGCGGCGGACAGGCGGTATCGCCGCATCAGTTGGCCGAACGCAGGCCATCGGCGGCACGTCTGCCCAGATCGGCAATGAAATCGGCGAGTCCATCGTCAGCGACATCGGCGAAACGCCCAGCATCGATATCATTCCAACCAAGCTCGGCCGCTTTTCGTAGCCCCTCGATCCGCACGGCATCCTCGGCGGCATGCTGCTCGACCAAACGCAAGCCGTCACGCAGCACTTCACTGGCATTTTGGTAGCGACCGGTCTGGACAAGAGTATCGACGAGCTTGGCCTGATGATCTGTCAGGACGACATTGCGGGTGGGCATGGCATGATCTCCAAAATCGAGATCTTTCTATCAGAATTGGCATAATATGCCAATGGTGCTGAAGGCAGTGGAAATCGAACGATCAACGCTAAAGGCCGGACAGTATGCCTACCTGTCCCGTCGCTTCCGCTTGTGCGAACGTCTCATTTGTCGCGCGGGCGCCCGAAGCAGCCAGTCCGCTTCTGTAATGGGCCCTCGTGTCAAGCTGTCCCGGTTTGTCCTTCCGCTGGTTACTTGCTTCTGTCCGTGGTCAGCGAGGTGCTGCCACATCATACGGTCAGAGGAAGCGGTGAGCCCATCTAACGGACGTAGTCTCTAAAGCTACTGCAGACTGGCCGGCTTCACCAACTTCACCGTCCCAGCGTTGGGACTACGGACTGGCTGGCTGGCCGGCCCGATCTCCTAAGCTCTCCTCCTCATGCCGCCACGGCGGCTTCGTTGCTCCAGCGGAAGTTGGTGCCATCGACCCACATCCGGTGGAGGATGACGCCAAGTTTGCGGGCCAGGGCGACACGCGCCTTCTTCCCACCACGGCGCTTCGCCACCGCCATCGCCCAGCTCTTCAGCGGCGACATGCGCACCGCGCGGCTAAGCATCACGCTCGCCGCTTCGTAGAGAGCGGTGCGCACCATCCGGTCGCCGACCTTGGTGATCGAGCCAGTCACATCCATCTCGCCCGACTGGTACTTTCTCGGTGTGAGGCCGAAGTGGGGACCGACGTCGCGTGATCGCCTGAAGCGGGAGGGATCGTCGACCCCGCTCTTGAAGGTAACCGCAACAATGGCGCCGACGCCTGGCACGCTCATCAGCTGGCGGCACACCGGATCCTCACGCACGATGGCGAGCATCGTGCGGTGCAGTCGCGCAAACTCCTGCTGCAACGCCGCGCGTGCCGCGAGCATCGAGCCGATCACGGTCTCGAGCATCGCGTGGCCGTCGATCAGGTCGCGGATCCGCGCATCAAACCGGCCGCGACTGATCGCGCCAACCTTCAGGCCAAAGCCGCGCAGCACCCCGCGGATGCCGCTCTCGACGTCGAGCAGCTTGCCCTGGATGAGCTTGCGAGCGGTCAGCAGCGCACGCATCTCCTGCGAGCTCGCGGACTTCGCGTGCACCGCGCGATACCAGCCAAGCCGCAGCAACTGGGCGATGCCGCGCGCATCGCGCCGATCGGTCTTCACCGTCATCGCCGATAGGGCAGCCTTCACGTGGCGCGTCTCGAGCAGCACAGACTCAAAGCCGGCAGCGATCAATCCTGCGTGCAGCCATTGCGACAGCGGACCGGCTTCCAGCCCGACACGATCGATCTCCAGGTCCCGGTCCGCCAGGAAACGGATTAGCGCTTCCGGCTCGCTCGCCACCTTGGTTTCGCGCACGATCTCGCCTCGGGCGTTCACCACGCACACACTGGTCAGTTCCAGCGACACGTC
>DATMHD010000358.1:0-5677 GCA_035555075.1 Sphingomicrobium sp.
CAAGGCGGTGTGTGCATCATTGATGAGTTTGACGCATCAATCCACCCGCTCGTGCTACCTGAGATGATAAGGTGGTTCTATGATGACGAAGGACGCAACCAGTTTGGCGCACAGCTCTGGTTTACCTGCCATTCCGTTTCGCTGCTCGACAACCTCACGAAAGAAGAGGTCATCATATGCGAGAAGGACCGAAAAGGTCGGACGCTGGCCCATAGCCTAATGGACGTAAAGGTTCGTCGAGACGAAAACCTTTATCGCAAATATCTGAGCGGCGCTTACGGCGGCGTGCCACAAATCGGATGAAGTTGCGTCGCGCGTTCATCCCGCAGCGTAGGCCGATCTTTGTCGGCTGCGAAGGCGAGTCTGAGCAGGGCTATGCCGGCTTCCTGCAAGACCTCATCTTCGAGGCTGACCTGCACGTTCACCTCAATATCGAACTACTGAAAGCTGGCGATCCGCTCGCACGCATTGAGCTTGCGATACGCAGACTTGCCCAGCTTCGAAAAACACGCGGCGTATTCGCGGACAAATTTGTGCTGCTCGATACCGATCAATTGGCTCTGTCTCCAGATCGTGCGCAGCGTGCGCGAGCGCTTGCCGCCGCGAATGACATTAGCGTCGTCTGGCAGGATCCTTGTTTCGAGGCCATGCTACTGCGCCACCTTCCCGGGAGAAGCGCACATAGACCACCGACCAACCCAGCGACCCAGAATGCGATCCGCCAGGAATGGCCGCAATATGAAAAGCCGATGAGTCGTGCCGAGCTGGCGAGGAAGATTGATCGCGAAGCAGTCATCCGCGCGTCAGCTGTAGAAGAGGGCCTGATGGCCTTGCTTCGTTGCATCGGTCTGATGCCGCCGGGGCAATGAGAAACCAGCCTGGTCCTAACGGCGATCCCAGCCATTGGTCGAACGAGCGAACGCCCGAAGCTGACCAGCGCATGATGCACGCTTTGCACGCGTATCGGTGCGCAAACCTTTAGATGCCGAAAATCTTGCGAAAGAAGCCTTTGCGGTTTCTGCTGACACTTCGGATCGGAATGGGTTGGCTCTGTGAGTCCCCAGCAACAGCGTCCGTCTGTCTTTGCTGAACCGAAGCACCGTATTGTCGCACTTTTGCTTCGGAATCCCTTTTGCGGACTGCCCGAATTTCCGACAATCTTCAGTCGTTATGAGTCTCCGACCGGCGCAGCGCCGTACGGACGACAACCGCCCGGTTCGTGGGCAGTCTATGGCAGCATCGGGGTCTCCAATTATCGCGCATCTGAGATGCGAGATAATTTCATGGCCAACATTCACTTGTCGGCGAGACGAAACCCTTGCCTGCACCATCGATCTCCAGCTGGGTCTCGCGCGCGACATGATCGATCAGCTCGTCACCACACTGCAGTCGGCGGTCGACGAGGTCGCGCTTCCCTTCCGGGTAGGCAACTCGCGCCGCTAATGATGGAGCAGCCGCTCACCCTTGAGAACTTCTGAACGAAGGGCGGGATTCGCCGGCACTCCACGTAGAAGCGGCCGGGCCGCTTGCGGCCCATGCAAGTCCTCCATGCCTTAGACTCACTTGTTGTGCGCTCAGACTGACGTTATATAGCGTCAGAATCATTGTATTAGAGAGATATCATGGGCTTGGCACAATATGCGGACGGCGGGCTCTTTGCTCCCACGAAGATCGCCACCGCATTCCGTACTACTAGTGAGGAGGTCGCCAGGTCGGCCGGTCTGGGCCGGGATGCAGTTCAGCGCAAGGACCGCGTGCGCTCCGACAAGACTCAGCGTCGATTGCGTGAGCTGGTTGAGATCATCAACAAGATTGAGCCGCGCTTTGGCTCGGCGCTGATGGCGTTTGCCTGGTATCGTTCGGAGCCGCTTCCAGGATTTTCCGGCCGAACCGCAATGCAGTTGGTGAAGGAGGGCCGAGCCGACGACGTGCTAGAGTACGTCGACGCTGTCGATTCTGGCGTCCACGCCTGACCTCTATTTTGCATGCGTTTCTGCGGCAAACTCTATCGGGCGCTGAATCCGGCAGATGCTCGCGACCCGCTCTCGGGACGCGGTGCAGAACTTTACGGCGGACGCTTCAATCCCATGGGAGTGCCCGCGCTTTACACTGCGCTCTCGATTGTCACCGCCATCAAAGAGGCGAACCAGATCGGCGCTCTGCAACCGACTACACTCGTCTCATATGAGGCCGACATCGCGAAGGTTTTCGATACACGCGACGTCAAAGCTCTGGCTTCATACGAAATGCATGCGGCCGCTCTGGCTGATCCATCCTGGCGCGACCGAATGATTTCGGACGGCAAGGCACCGACCCAGAAATTCGCAGAAGCCCTGATCAGTTCAGGATTCCAGGGCTTGCTTGTCCAAAGCTTCGTGCATGGTGCCGTTGGAGACGACCTCAACCTCGTCCTGTGGACTTGGGGAAACTCAGCACCGGCGAGCCTCGTCCTCATCGATGACGAAGGGCGGTTGGCGACCGGAAAGTCCTAAGCCGCGCATCGTCCCTGATGGGGCCGCCAAGCGTGACCCCATTTGGCGGGGCACGAGGCGGAGGTTGATCGGGGAAGTCGTGATCGACATGGATCGTCCGTTACGGCTCTAACGCTTGGTCAGGCCCGTGAGCCCCGCGAGGATGAACGTTCCGAGCAGGAAGCCAAGAGCGCGGTGAAGGGCTAGATACCAATGGACCCCGCCGGTGAGCTTCTTCGCTATGTCATCATCTCCGGGACTTACGTCGACGATGGGCAGGAGCTGATCAAGGCTGAAGAGCGCTGCTGCTCCCCAGACATAACCGGCCACGACACCGCGGGCGAGAAACGTGCCGCCGAACAGTGCACGCCTAGCGACAATGGTTCCGCGGATTTTGGCGTCGCTGAGGTCGAACGCGCGCTCTTTATTGTCGCGAGCAGCCCTCTTTCGACGAGATCCTCAAGAGATTGGATCAGCACCTCGACCGGTTATAAACCCCGCGGGCTATTCGCTCTGCCGTGGGTTTGATCCATTACGCTCTTTCCCTCGGGCCGATTGTCCGCCCATCGCCCTGGCTTGCCTGCGCATTCGGCCAACTGGCCAACTAGCCGACGTCCCGCTTTCAGCGTTTCGAGTTCGCAGGGATGCCGAAGACCTTCTCGAAGCGGACCGCCATTTCAGGAGGGACGTTTGCCTTGCCGTTGAGACCGTCATCGACGAGTGAAGCCGGATAGCCATCAGTGGTATCCTCAATTGTGTGGGAACGGTGGCAAAACGCGGCTGGCCTGTTGTGACGAGCCTTGCGCTGTCCGCGTTCTTGCGCCCGGCGACTAACTAGCGCACCACCGTTACGACGGGGGCATGGATGGCAAAGCTCTTCCTGAGTTACGACCGGGACGATTTCGCCAAGGCGAGGGCTATTGCGTCCGCCCTCGAAAAGACAGGTCAGGATGTCTGGTGGGACCGCCGCATTCACGGCGGCGCCGAATATTCGCTCGAAATAGAGCAGGCACTGGAGAGCGCCGATGGCGTGGTTGTTCTGTGGTCGGCCGCGTCGGTCAAGTCGCCTTGGGTCCGGGACGAAGCGGGAGCGGGTCGTGATCGAGGCTGTCTCATCCCGGTAACGATCGATCGCAGTCGGCCGCCGATAGGATTCCGGCAATTCCAGTCGATCAATCTCGCAAGCTGGCGTCCAAACCGCAAATCGGATGAATTCGAAGCCCTGGTCGACGCGGTGGGCGCGCTTGCAAACAAGGCCCGCGAAAGGCACGGCCCTCCGACGCTGAAAACTCCGATGCGCCCGCGCCTTCGCCTGTGGAGCTGGCTCGCCGCTGCTATAGCTGTTGTCCTTGCAATCGGCTTTGGCGCCTGGCGCTACTTCGGCGCCGCCTCGCCTCCTGTGGTCGAGATCGCCGCCGCCGATCAATCGGCGCGATCACAGGCTGCTGCCGATGACCTTCAGGTCAAGTTGGGTAGCCTTTCCCAGCTCGGTCAGGGTAAGCTTCTGCTCGCCAGCTCGGACGGCATCGGCAGGAGGTCCGATCTGATCCTTCGCGCCGCCGACATCGGCGGCGATGACCAGCCCCGAGGCAATCTCATGTTGCTCGAGGGGGGCAACAATTCCGTCTTGTGGACACGCGAGTTCGGTGCCGGGCTTTCGCAGCGAGCTGACCTTCGCCAGCAGATGGCCCTGACAGCTGGCCGCGTGCTCGGCTGCACTTCCGAGGCACGAGACCAAGGCCGGCTGCGCCGCGACCTGCTCAAGCAGTTCCTCGACGCCTGCGCATCGCTCGCCGATATCCAGGTGGATGATTACGACCGCCCAGCGGTCCAGTTGCGGACGGTTGTCCAGCAAGATCCTGACTTCAAACCCGCCTGGCGCCGGCTGCTTCTGGTCGACTCAGAGTTGATCGATTTGGCGGCATCCGCGACTGACGGTGAAGCAGCCCGCCAGCAGCTCAAAAGGGATCTCGCACAGGTCAAGGCGAAGTTCCCCGACGTTCCCGAAATCGCGATAGGCGAACTGCGCAACATTCCGTACATCGACTTTGCCAGAAGGATCCAGTTGCTTGAGGCGGCTGCCAATCGCGCGCCAGACAGTGCGCCGCTCGCTTCGGAGCTCAGCAGCGAACTGGCAAGCGTCGGCCAGTCCCGTGCCTCGATCGCCGCCGCACATCGAGCTGCCGAACTTGATCCCCTCTCGCCGCGCATGGTGGCCAACTATATAATGGCATTGGCTTATGGCGGCCTTGTCGACTCCGCGCGTGAGGAGCTCGGGAAGGCCGAGAAGGTCTGGGCCGATACTGGAGCCCTTCGGGATACACAGGCAGCTTTCTTCGCCCGGTTTGGAGATCCACTCGCTGCCCTGAAGCTTGATCCAACAGGTTACAACACGGCCTTCTATCTCGAGGCGCGTGCCGACCCGTCAGCCACAAGAATAGCTAAGTTCAAAGCCGGGGTTGACGAGTTTCGCCCGAAGGCTGTGAGCGCGAACCAGGTTGCCTGGGCCATCCAGGGCCTGGCCGAGTTCGGTCTTGTCGATGATGTCTATTATTGGCTTGGTAGACTGTCGCCTGAGGACGGCGCCAAGGCCAGCGGCATTCTTTTCCGGCCTGCCCTCGCCCCGGTGCGCCGCGACCCGCGGTTCATACCGCTGGCGTCGCGGATCGGTTTGGTCCGATACTGGCGCGCCAGTGGTAACTGGCCGGATTTCTGCAACCGTCCCGGCATCGCGTACGATTGCAAGGCGGAAGCTGCAAAGTTGAGTCCTTAGACTTCAAAAAAGCCGCGAATTGGCTTTTCCGCATCGGACCTGGACAAGCCGCCACTGCTGGCGCGTGGCGCCTGGGACATTCAGGCGGATCGATAGTCGCGCTGGACTTCGGCCGGATCCGAGAAGATCGAGAGCGACTGACCTGCGGCAATCAATGCGCGTCTTCTTCCAAACGAGGTGCGTCGCGTCAGCCCACTGCTTGGGCTAGAGAGGGGTGATGACGAGAGAACGGGCGATCGAACGGGCGTTTGAGCTTGCAAGGTCAGGCCACTGCCGGAGCGTTTCGGAAATCATCCGCCACCTGCCGGTCGAGGACCGGGAGGCGGTGGAAGAACATCTGACCACGCCCGATGCGAGGCGCCAGCTCATCCTGCTGTGCAGCAACGCGTGGCTCGCTGCCCGCTAGAAGGTCAGGTTGGAGCCCCAGATCTGC
>DATMHD010000359.1:0-5541 GCA_035555075.1 Sphingomicrobium sp.
CTCTCCCAATCCTTTGATGATCCCTCGCTACCATCCAAATCTTTGTAAGCCGGTCAACGCGAGAGATCGTCTTCGGTAATCACTTCGCAAGCATCGAGGCCTAATTTCAAGGCGATGGGGACTCGACGAGAGTCTTCGTACGCGAAGCGGAGTGCATTCATGTCGGAAGTCCTGGTCTATGAGCGGGCATCACCCTCCTTTGTGGCAACACTTGCGCAGCGCGGGCACCACATCGTCTATCGGGCAAATTCGGACAATCACTGCCCGGGCTGCGGCCGCTCCCACTGGTATATCGGCCGCGTCAGTGCCGAGTGCGGCTTTTGCGGAACTGCAATTCCCCTTGCCGAGGCGCGCCGCGATGAAGCCCTGGCTCCGGTGCAGCGCCGTTCCGCAACTGCCAACGCCGAACAGCGCCGTCACCCGCGGATGCCAGCGAAGGACCGCAAGCTCCAGCTCTTGATCGACGGGTCGCCCACGAGCTTTGCACTTCAGAACATCTCCGAAGGCGGCGCGATGGGCGATAATGCCGCGGACCTGACACCTGGCGCAAACGTCCATGTGCGCTTTGAAGGCGGGATCCTCGTCCCCGCAGTCGTGAAATGGGCTGAGGACGGGCACATCGGCCTTGCCTTTACGAGCCCTGTCATGCTCGACCGGCCGGACCAGCCGACCCACTGACGCTCACCCTCAATTTGAAGGTAGCGCGAACGCGTTTGATGGGGCAGCTTCCCACTCAACTTCGGTTGAGGGGAAATCATGAGGAAACACGTTGCTCTTGCCGCTGCTGCGGCCGGCCTGTTTGTCACTTCCGCGGCGCCGCCGCAGACCTATACCGTCCTCATCCGTGGGGGCACGGTCTATGACGGTTCCGGCAACGCGCCCTTTGTCGGGGATGTCGGCTTAAGAGGCGACCGGATCGTCTATGTTGGACCGCATGCGCCGGGCCGCGCCCAGCGCGTGATCAATGCGTCGGGAAAGGCCGTTTCACCGGGCTTCATCAACATGCTGAGCTGGGCAAACGAGGGCCTCATCGCCGACCCGCGCGGGATGAGCGACACCTACCAGGGTGTCACGCTCGAAGTGATGGGCGAAGGTGATTCCATGGGACCATGGACGCCTGAAATGAAGCGTCTCGAAATCAAGCGGCAGGGCGACATCAAGTTTCCCATACGGTGGACCACGCTTGGCCAGTATCTCGAGTGGCTCACCCGCAAGGGCATCACGCCCAATGTCACCTCCTTCGTCGGCGCGACCACGGTCCGCGTCCACGAGCTTGGCGAGAAGGACGTCCAACCCACTCCTGCGCAACTCGACAGGATGCGTGCACTTGTGCGTCAGGCAATGAAGGAAGGCGCGGTCGGCGTCGGCTCGTCGCTCATCTATGCGCCGGCGACCTATGCGAAAACGCCCGAACTCGTCGCCCTCGCGCACGAGGCGGCGCGCTGCGGCGGCATGTATATCAGCCATATGCGCGACGAGGGTCCAAAGCTCCTTGAAGCCATCGACGAGCTGGTGACCATCTCCAAGCAGTCGGGGGCACCTGCGGAAATCTATCATTACAAGCAGGCCGGGAAGGACAATTGGGGGAAGATCGACGCTGCCATAGAGCGGGTGAACAAGGCGCGGGCATCAGGCCAGCGGATCACCGCCGACATGTACACCTATGCGGCAAGTTCGACGGGATTTGATGCGGCTTTCCCGACCTGGATGCAGGATGGCGGCCTGGAGGCGTGGATCAAACGCCTGAAGGACCCTTCCCTTCGCGCCAAAGCCATCAGTGAGATGGAAGGTCCCAAAGGGACCGAGAACGCAAAGCTCGTGGTCGATGACCCCGAGAAGGTGCTCCTGGTCGGGTTCAAGAAGGCGCAGCTCAAACCGCTCACCGGAAAAACCCTCGCGCAAGTCGCGAAGATGCGCGGGAAATCGCCTGCCGAGACTGCGGCCGATCTCATTGTCGAGGACGGCTCGCGCATCCAGGTCGTCTATTTCTCGATGAACCCCCACAATGTGAAACGCGAGACGGGCCTGCCCTGGATGAGCTTCGGGTCCGACGCGGGCAGCCAGGCTCCCGAGGGGGTCTTTTTGAAATCGAGCACGCATCCCCGGGCCTACGGAAACGTTGCCCGCCTGCTTGGCTATTATGTTCGCGAACAGCACTCGACCACGCTCGAGGATGCCATTCGGCGGCTGACCTCGCTGCCGGCGACGAATCTCTCGATCAGGGAGAGGGGATCGCTAAAGCGGGGCTATTATGCCGACGTGGTGGTGTTCGATCCCGCGACCATCCGCGACAACGGAACGTTCGAAAAGCCCCAGCAGCTTGCAAGCGGAGTTGCGGACGTCTTCATCAATGGTGTCCAGGTTCTAAAGGACGGACGGCATACGAATGCGAAGCCGGGGCGCTTCGTCCGGGGACCTGGCTGGACCGGGTGGCCGAACGGCGGAGCCTGCCGCTGAATCTGGACAGGCGCCCTTGCCTGTCGGGAGCAGTTCCTACGAGGGCGCCACTAGCCATTGGCCGACCTGCCGAATAGGGCGACGACAATGATTGATTCGCCCGTCTTTTTCAGCGGCATCGGCGGCAGCGGCATGCTTCCGCTGGCATCGATCGTGCGCGCCGGCGGCGCGCGCGTCGCAGGTTCGGACCGTTCGCTCGACGCCGGACGAACCCCGCACAAGTTCGATTACCTCAAATCGCTCGGAATCCAGCTCTTCCCGCAGGACGGTTCGGGACTGCAGCCTGGAATGACTTTGGTCACTTCTGCGGCAGTTGAGGCAACCGTCCCCGATGTTGTTCGCGCGCGCGAACTTGGACTTGCTCATCTGACGCGACCGCAATTCCTCGCGCGCCTCCTGAACGGCGCCCAGCGCAGCGTCGCAGTCGGTGGAACCAGCGGAAAGTCGACGGTCACTGGGATGATCGGCTGGATTCTCCATGCCTGCCACCGCCAGCCGACCGTCATGAACGGCGCCGTGATGAAGAATTTCGTCACTCCCTCGGCGCCCTTTGCAAGCGCACTGGTGGGCGATCCTGAACTCTTCGTCAGCGAGGTCGACGAGAGCGACGGTTCGATCTCCCTCTACAAACCCGAGATCGCAGTGCTGACCAACATCAGCCTCGACCACAAGGAAATGGGCGAACTGCGCCTGCTCTTCGCGGGTTTCCTCAAGGCTGCGAGAAGAGCTGTGCTCAATCTCGATGACCCGGAGACGCGCGCCCTTGCGCAGGCCGTGCCGGGCGAAAAGGTCATCGGCTACGGGCTCGACAGTCCGGGCGCCGCCTACATGGGCAAGGATCTGAGACTCGAGCCGGATGGCCTGACCTTCGCCCTGGAAGCGGAAGGATCACGTTACGACATCCGCCTTTCGGTTCCCGGCCGGCACAACGCCTCGAACGCCCTTGCGGCAATCGCTGCGACGCGGGCCCTTGGAGTGCGGATCGATGACGCAGCGACCGCGCTTGCAAGGTTCGAGGGCCTGAAGCGAAGGCTGGAGACCGTCGGCGAGGCGGCAGGCGTCACGGTGATCGATGATTTTGCCCATAATCCAGACAAGATCGAAGCGACTCTGGCCACGTTGCGGGCCCAGCCGGGCCGCCTCCTCATCATGTTCCAGCCGCATGGCTATGGCCCGTTGACGAAGATGGGAGTGCCGCTCGCCGAAAGTCTTGCCGACGGGATGGACGTCGACGACAGGCTGTACCTGCCGGACCCTGTCTACCAGGGCGGGACGGTCGAGAAGCTGCGCGGCTCGGACTGGCTCGCGAAGGAAGTGCGGGAGCACGGGAAAAAGGCCGAGCATATTGCCGAGCGGCCAGGAATTGCGGACGCGCTCATCGCAAACGCCCGTGCAGGTGACCGCATTCTCATCATGGGCGCGCGCGATGACACGCTCATCGATTTTGCACACGGGCTCGTGGCGCGATTGGCCGAAACCCAACCGCGCTGACGCGGGTTTTAAGAGGCCTATGGCAAGACCCGGAACCGTCACTGGCTGGAAACTTCCGCCGGCGGAGCGCGAACTTCTCCTCGAGCGATTTCCGCCCCGATACGAGCATGTCGTTGCCGATCACGTGACCCTGAAGGTTGGCACGACTGCAGCAACGCCGCTCCCGGAAAAGCCGAGCGCCCGCATCGTCGGCCGGGCCGACGACGGGACGAGCCTTGAATGCCTGGTCGTCGAGCTCGACGGAACCACCGACCGCCCGGATGGATCGACCTTCCACATCACCTGGTCGCTGGGGCCATTGCGAAAGGCCCGAGAGAGCAACGACGTGCTGAAAAACCAGGGTTGGGAGCGGGTTGCAGTCCCGGTCGACATCCTGCTCGAGCCGGCTCGCTTCTGATGCACCGGCCGCGACTGTTCCTCGATGCCGACGGCGTCCTTGCCGACTTCGACGAAGGCGCACGGCGGCTGCTTGGAATGACGCCCCGCGCGTTTGAGCAAAAGCATGGCCGCGGCGCGTTCTGGAAGCGTCTGGCTTCGGCGAAGGACTTCTATGGCTCACTTCCCGAGATGCCGGATGCGCGGCTTTTGTTCGACGCGGTGAAACACCTCACCCCGACGATCCTCACCGGCTTGCCGCTCGGCAATTGGGCAGCTCCTCAGAAGGTACGCTGGGCGTCAGAGCATTTCCCTGGAGTGCCCATCATCACCTGCATGGCAAGGGACAAGCACAAGCATATGCAGGCGGGCGATGTCCTCGTCGATGATCGCGAAAACCACCGAGCCGCCTATGAAGCGGCCGGCGTCATTTTCGTTCACCACAAGGATGCAAGGAAGAGCTTGGATGAGCTCGCCCGGATCTTCCCGTCGCTGAAGGCGCCCGAAGGCGCCTGAGCGTCAGGCCGCGGCCTTGAGATCGACCTTCTCAACCCACTCGGGCCAGAACACCGGCTCGCGGCTCGACCAGCCCGGCGCTGTCGCAGCACTTTCGCTGATCGACTGGAGCAAGGTCCGGCGTCGGTCCGGGTGAAGGTGCGGAAGCGCTGCAGCCGCGCAAAAGGCGCTCGGCAGCCACGGCCGCGCGGCGGCACCGATCAGCCGCTCGTAGAGGAAACGGTAGGCGGCGAAGTTGGGCAGGCGATCCTGGCCAAGGTCGAATGCCGAAATGGTGATCAGCATACCAATGAACGGCTCGATCATGTCGAGCCCGCTGTCATCGGGGATTTGCAGCCGCAGATGGTCGAGCTGCTTGTAGAGACGGGCCTGTGCGCGGATCGAGGCTCCCTCGCCTTCGTCGCGGGCCCAGCATTCGAGCGGGTCGCGGCGGCCATAGGCCACGTCGAGCGAGCGGCGAATGTAGCGCTGCGTCGCCTTGCTGAAGCTTGCGAACTCCTTCATCTCGGAGATCAGCATCGCCCCGCTAGCCGGCTGGCTGGTCCGCGTAATCATGAACCCGACTCCTCAGTTCCCAGGCAGGATCATGCGGCGGCATTGGTTTCGAGAAACTTAACCACAGTCCCACCCCCCATTCATATTGAATCAGAGGGGAGTCACTGCCGCAAGGCTAGAATTTGACAGGGCGGCTCAAAACTGTGG
>DATMHD010000360.1:0-2807 GCA_035555075.1 Sphingomicrobium sp.
GCAGGCGATGAAAATTGCCATTGATGCAGCGAAGTTCACGCCTGCCGAGGCAAACCAGCTCCGAAAAGCGATGGCGACCTTTCGTTCACGGGGAAAGATCGAGCCCCTCGAGGCAATGATGGTCGGGCGCATGACCGAACGCGGCTATGACCGCGACTTCGCACAGCGCTGCTTCGACCAGATCAAGGGTTTCGGCGAATATGGCTTCCCCGAAAGCCATGCAGCGAGCTTCGCGCATCTGGTCTACGTCTCGAGCTGGCTTAGATGGCGCTACCCGGCCGCGTTTGCTTGTGCCCTCCTGAATTCACAACCGATGGGATTCTATGCACCAGCGCAGATCGTCCGCGACGCGCGTGAGCATGGCGTCGACGTGCGCGAAGTGGATGTGAACGCAAGCAATTGGGACTGCACGCTCGAGAGCTCATCCACTGCCGTTCAGGAAAAGAAGCGAGGTCATGATGCGCCCAGCGTCGTTTCGTCTGGATTGCCCACTTCTCCGAAGGAACTGGCGAGCCTTCGCCTGGGACTGCGCCAGATCGACGGATTGCCCCGTGAAGCCTCGGAGCAGCTGGTAGCTCGACGACCGTATCGGAGCGTCGAGGAACTGCGGACGCGTGGCGCCATCCCAGTCTATTTGATCCAGCGGCTTGCCGCCGCCGACGCATTTCGCTCGATAAGCCTCGATCGCCGTGAGGCATTATGGGATTCGCGCGGATTGAAGTCTGCTCCAGACCTCCCGTTGTTCGCTTATGCCGAGGCCCGGGACGAAGGCGCCGAACGCGACCCTGCCAAGCTCCCGGCCATGCCGCTGGCCGAGCATGTCGTGAACGATTACCAGACGTTGCGGCTCAGTCTCAAAGCGCACCCGATGCACTTCCTTCGCGCTCAATATGCCGAGCGCAAGTTCATCACTGCAGAGCGCCTTTCATCGATCAAGGATGGCAAACGCCTGTCAGTCGCAGGGCTCGTGCTCATCCGTCAGCGCCCTGGAAGTGCGAAAGGCGTTGTGTTCATCACCATCGAGGATGAGACCGGCATCGCCAACCTCGTGGTATGGCCAGACGTGTTCGAGAAACAGCGTAAGATCGTCATGGGCGCGCGGCTGATGGCAGTGCACGGTATCATCCAGCGCGATCCGGACAGCGACGTCATCCACGTCGTCGCGCGCCGGCTGGAGGACCATAGCCCATTGCTCCGGCAGCTTGGCGACGAGATCATGCCTTCGACGCTCAGCCAAGGCGACGCCGCCGGCAGCTGGCGCGCTCCGGCCACGCGGCATCCGCGCGATGTCGAGATCATTCCGAAAAGCCGCGATTTCCACTGATCTTCATCCATATGTCTGGCGAAGTCACGGGAATCCGGATCGGCAGCACGTTGCCGCCATCGGTCAGCTGCCTCCCGTTCATGCAAGCGCAAGGTCTGGGTTCCATTTTCGCCACAAAATCTGACTAAGCGACGGGCATGAAACACATTCTCTCGACCGCAGCATTCGCCCTCCTGGCCGCCGGTGCAGCGAGCGTCTCGGCGCATCCGCTCGAAGGCCATTGGGCCAATCCGCATCACAGCGTCATCGTGAACGTGACGCGGTGCGGAGATGCCTATTGCGGCATCGTCAGCTGGGCGACCGCAAGGAACCGCGAGCACGGCACTACTCCTGGAACACGAGTCTTGAGCGACCTCCGGCCAGCAGGCGATGGCATCTACAAGGGCAGCGCGTTCGAGCCCAAGCGCAGCATCTCCGGCTCGGCGACCGTGCGCCAGCTCGGGCCCAACGTCATGATGGTGAAGGGCTGCGCCGTGCTCGGCCTAGTCTGCCGGGAGCAACGCTGGACGCGCGTTAGCTGAGCGTCACCCCGTCGACGCCGAAACTTCCCGAGAGAACCGCGCTCTGAAGCGCGCTCATCTCGTCCGCCCAATAGCGATCGGCGGTGAAGTGCGGCGATAACTCGCGAACCTTCCCATGAACGACCTGGAGCTGCGACGAGGTTTTGAGGGGCGAGTGGTAATCGATGCCTTCGGCGCCGGCCATCAGCTCGACCGCGATCACGCCAGCGGCATTGCGGCCGATCTGAGCCGCCTTGCGCGCAGCAATCGGAGCCATCGAGACATGATCCTCCTGTCCGGCCGACGTCGGAATGGAATCGACGCTTACCGGATAGGCGAGGCTCTTGTTCTCGCTGACAAGGGCAGCGGCCGTGACCTGCGGGATCATGAGGCCAGAGTTCACACCTGAGTCTTGCGTCAGGAAGGCGGGCAAACCGCTCATCTTCGGATCGACGAGAACGCTGATCCTGCGCTCGGAAATCGAGCCCACCTCGCATAATGCCATCGCAATCGCGTCGGCAGCGAAGGCGACCGGCTGGGCGTGGAAATTACCGCCCGAGATCGCGCAATCCTCGTCCGCAAAGACGATCGGGTTATCGGTCACTGCCGCAGCCTCGATGGTCAGCGTTCGCGCCGCATTCTGGAGAAGGTCGAGCGCAGCGCCCATGACCTGCGGCTGGCATCTGAAACTGTAGGGGTCCTGTACGCGGCTGCACTGAACGTGACTTGTCTGAATTTCGCTGCCTTCGAGAAGACCCTCGATTGCACGGGCAACCAGGATCTGCCCGGGCTGTCCCCGAAGGGCCGAAATCCGCGGATCGAAGGGCTTGGCCGAGCCTTTCAGGGCGTCGACCGACAATGCTCCGGCGGCAATTGCAGCGGCAAAGACCCGCTCGCCCTGGAACAAGGCCTGGAGCGCGAGAGCAGTACTGGCCTGCGTCCCGTTGATGAGAGCAAGGCCCTCCTTGGGGCCGAGCTGAAGT
>DATMHD010000361.1:0-5736 GCA_035555075.1 Sphingomicrobium sp.
AGATCACCCAGGAAAGCCGTGTCGATTATGGACTTCTGTGGAACGGCTGGGGGCCAGGGTTTGGATGGGGCCGCGGCTGGGGTGGCCGCCGCTGGGGCTGGGGCTGGTCGGGTTGGGGCGGCTGGGGTCCGGATACGATCACTCAATACACGGGCCAGGTGCTTGCCAATCTTCAGGGACCGGGCGGGTTCATGCGTTGTCACTTCACGCTGATGAGCCCTTCGGTTGGCATGGCGGGCGGCGGCATTGGCCAATGCCAGCTCCCGGCAGGAACGATCATCAACGCGCAATTCCCGCGGCATCGCTAGGATAGCGGGCGCGGATTGCGGTCCGCGCCCCTGTCGTGGCAAACCGGGTGAATGGCGACCCAGTTGAAGTCGGTTCAACCGACATCTGACGTGCTGGACGGAATGAGCCTGCCCGGCTGGCTCTATTTCGATCCGGAATTCTTCGAGGCCGAGAAGAAGGCCTTTCTCCGCGCGGCACCGCAAGTGGTCTGCCACGAGAGCGAGATCGCCACGCCGGGGGAATGGCGCACCCTCGATTATCTTGGCGAGAGCATCATTGTGATGCGCGGCGATGACGGGACCCCAAGGGCGTTTTCGAATGTCTGCCGCCACCGTGGCTCACGCCTCGTCGACGGAAGCGGTGGCTGCGCGAAGCTCCTGACCTGCCCGTATCATGCCTGGAGCTATGCAAGAGACGGCCGGCTCGTCGGTGTTCCCCACCGCAACGAATATCCGGATCTACGCACTGACCAACTCGGCCTCGTCCCTGTCGAACTCGAGAGCTGGCACGGTTTCCTTTTCATCCGCCTCGAGAGCGGTGCGCCCAAAGTTGCCGAGATGATGCAGCCGTACGAGGAGGAGGTCGCGCCCTATCGCTTCTCGGACCTGCGCGCGATCGGGCGCGTGACGCACCGTCAGCGGCAGCTCAACTGGAAAACCATCGCCGATAATTATTCCGATGGGCTTCATATTCCCATTGGCCATCCTGGGCTCACGAGGCTGTTCGGCCGCAATTACAGGATCGAAGCCAACAAGTACGTCGACCGGATGGAAGGCGATCTTGTGGAGAAGCCCTCGGCCAATGCTTCGGAGCGTGCCTATCAGCAGCTACTTCCGCGTGTCGACCATCTGCCGGAGAGTCACCAGCGCAAGTGGCTCTACTACAAGCTGTTTCCGAATGTCGCATTCGACATCTATCCGGACCAGGTAGACTTCATGCAGTTCCTGCCGGTCAGTGCGACAGAGACCGTCATCCGCGAGATCAGCTATGCAATTCCGGATCACCGGCGCGAAATGCGGGTAGCCCGGCATCTTAATTGGCGCATCAACCGACGGGTGAATGCGGAGGACACGGAGCTCATTACGAGGGTCCAGCTTGGAATGCAGTCGCCGGCCTACAGGCCAGGACCCTTGGGGACGAGTGAAGTATGCCTCCGGAGCTTTGCGAAGAAGCTCCGGAAGCTCATTCCGGAAGCCCGGCTGGAGTCCCCGCCCTCGTTCGGCTGGAGCCGCCTAGCCAACGCGAGATAGCGCGGACGGGAAGGCCTGCGAGCGCGAGGCCAAAACCCCACAAGGTCGCTTCCCATCCGGCGCCGGCGAACATCGCGAGCGAATAGAGGATGGCGAGGAGGCCGATGATTGTCCCTTTGCCGACGACCTTGAGCTTGAGAGCGGCCGCGGCACAGACCGAATAAAGCACCAGTGCAGCGACCGTCGAAACGAGCGTGATGAAGACGTAAAGAGCAACGAAATTCTTGGACGAGCTCGCAAGGACGAGCAGGGCGGCGATGGCTGCCGAGATGAGGAGCGCCCCGGCCGGCGCCCCGACCTTGTTTGTTCTTCGGAATATGGGCGGAAGATCCCTTGCGTCGGCGATTGTGCGCGCGACCTCGGCAGCAAAGAGCAGGAGGGAATTGCCGGTACCGAAGGCACTCACGGCGGCGATCACGGCCACGATCATTCCTGCAAGCGGTCCCATGATGGGTGCGATCGCATCCGCGAAGGGGGCGCCGCTCTTCGCCGCGATCACGCTTGGCAGGAGCATCAGTGCAGCAACTGTCGAGAGGAGGTAGATGATGGCCGTAAAGCCAGTCCCGACAATCGTTGCCATCGGAACCGTTGAGGTGGAATCCCGCGTCACTCGCGCAGTCACGGCCGCCGCCTCGAATCCAGTCAGTGAAAAGAGCATCAGCGCCCCAGCGACCGTGATCGCCGGAATTCCGATCGGAGTTGGCTCGAGCTGTTCTAGAGGCTGGCTGCTTGCAAAGCGGACCACCACAAAGATGACGACCGCGAGGAGCGGAACGATCTTGATGAGTGTCGCGATGATCTGAAGCGCGCCTGCAGAGCGTGCCCCGCCCCAGTTGACGATCGTGAGGACGCCGATGCTGCCCAGAGCAACCGCAATGAGCCCTGGTCCGGACGCCACCCCTGGAAAGACGTGCCCGAGCGCGCCAGCGACAGCGACCGACACTGCGGCAACGCCGGTGATTTGCGAGATCATGTAGCTCCAGAGCGTCAGGAACGCGGCAGTGTCGCCGAACGCCTGGGTCACATAGGCAAACGGCCCGCCCGGAATCGCCGCGGCAAGCCTCGCCAGGGAATAGGCAAGGCACATCGTCCCGAAACCGGTGACGAGGAAGGCGATCACGAGATTATAGCCGAACGGCGCGAGTGTGGTCGGCAGCAGGTAGATGCCCGAGCCGATCATCGAGCCGACGACCATCGCAAGGCTCATCCACCTGCCGAGCATCCTCGATGCCGGTTCCGGAGGTGTGTCGATGATCCCCGCCGTCTGCTCGCTCATTGCAAGAGACTGTCGCAGGTCGGTTGCCGGCGTGCAACGGCCCCTAGGCGCGGAGTGCTCTTGCCATCGACAAATGATGCTGCATCACCGGAATGGTCGCTGCAGCGTAGCCTGCTGTCGCGCGATCGCCGCTACGGACCTGCGCGCGGAATTGCGCAATGTCCTTCTGGTGGTCCTCGATCATGTAGCGGCGGACCTCGCGATCGAACGATGCGCCGCTGAGGTGCTGAAGGAGCCGCTGTTCCCGCCGGGCCGCTGGGCTGAGGGTCGCCGGAATTCGAAGGTGCATCCTGGCGGCGATCCCCTCGGCCTGCTCCAGCGCCTTGGTATGATCTCCGACGAGCATCCCGCCGAAGCTTCGTACCTGCTGTGATGACCCCTGGCGTTGGATCATCCGTCCGAGCGTAACTTCGGAATAATTGCCCTGGATGGCGTCCTGAAGGAAGACTGGGGCGGGGGCGGCCAATGCCGGGGACGGAATGACGACGAGCGCCGCGGCGAGGAACTTGCGAACCATGGTCACGCCTCTTTTTTGCGGTTGACCTTCGCGAAACCAGCGCCCTCGGGGCCCGGTTCCGACGGCTGCTTGACCCGTGCTGCTCGAGGGGCCAAGCGGCGCGCTTCAATTCGAGGGGACCCAATGCGCGCATTCATTTTTCCCGGGCAAGGCAGCCAGTCGGTGGGCATGGGCAGCGCGCTCGCCGGGGCGAGCCGGAGCGCGCGTGACGCGTTCGACGAGGTCGACGAAGCCCTCGGCCAGAATCTTTTCCGGCTGATGCGCGAGGGCCCCGAGGACGATCTCAAGCTCACCGAAAATGCGCAGCCCGCAATCATGGCTCATTCGCTCGCTGTTCTTCGCACGCTCGGCGTTCAGCTGGTGGACGTTTCAGCCTTCGTCGCTGGCCATAGCCTTGGCGAATATTCCGCTTTGTGCGCCGCGGGGACGTTCGATCTTGCGACAACGGCGAAGTTGCTGAAGCTTCGCGGGCAGGCGATGCAGCGGGCGGTGCCGGTCGGAGACGGCGCAATGGCGGCGCTCCTGGGTGCGGATCTTGCCCTCGCGCAGCAGATCGCGACGGCCGCAGCCGAAGGTTCGGTGTGCACGGTCGCCAACGACAATGATCCCTCGCAGGTCGTCATTTCAGGCGCGAAGGCGGCGATCGACCGCGCCGTCGGGATCGCAAAGGAGATGGGGGCGAAGCGAGCCGTTCCGCTCCCGGTCTCGGCACCTTTCCACTGCCCGCTGATGCAGCCCGCAGCAGAAGCCATGCGCGATGCACTGAGCTACGTCCTTGTCGAGCAACCAGCGGTTCCCGTCTTCGCCAACGTCACGGCGCAGCCGGAAACCGATCCCGATACGATCCGCAATCAGCTTGTCGAACAGGTCACTGCCATGGTCCGCTGGCGCGAGAGCGTTGCGAACATGTTCGATGCGGGCGTGCATCAGTTCGTGGAGATCGGAGGCAAGGTGCTGGGACCGATGGTCAAACGGATCGTCCCTGACGCGAGGGTCACGAGCATCATCACGATGGACGACGTCGAAGCGCTTGCGAAGGAGATTTCGTAGATGTTCAACCTCGAAGGAATGACTGCGCTGGTGACCGGCGCTTCCGGCGGTCTTGGCAGTGCAATCGCGCGTGCCCTTGCCGGAAGTGGCGCAAGGCTCGCTCTTTCGGGCAGCAATGTTGAAAAGCTCGAAAACTTCCGCGCTGATCTTGCCGGTGACCATGTCGCATTGGCCTGCAACCTGTCGGATGGAGCCGCGGTGGATCAGCTTGTACCGGAGGCGCTCGACGCGCTGGGCGGCAAACTCGACATCCTGGTCAACAATGCGGGGGTTACTCGCGACAACCTCCTCATGCGCATGAAGGACGATGAATTCGAGGAGGTGATCCGAATCAACCTCGAGGCCGCGTTCCGGCTGATGCGATCGGCGGCAAAGCCGATGATGAAGGCGAGGTTCGGACGGATCATCTCGATCACGTCGGTCGTCGGCGTGACCGGCAATCCGGGTCAGGCGAATTACGTCGCGTCGAAGGCTGCACTGATCGGGATGACAAAGTCGGTTGCGCAGGAGCTCGCGAGCCGCTCCATCACCGTCAACGCAGTCGCACCTGGTTTCATGGCTTCGGCGATGACCGATGCGCTCAACGAACAGCAGCGCGCGGCCATATTGTCGCGAATCCCGATGGGCGCGATGGGAAGCGGAAACGACATCGGGGCGGCCTGCGTCTATCTCGCCTCGAGAGAGGCGGGATACGTCACTGGCCAGACGATCCACGTGAATGGCGGCATGGCGATGCCCTGAGCCGAGCTAAGGCTCTGCTACGTCACTCCTTGTCGTCGGTTCGACGGCACCTATATCCCGAATGAATTCAACATTTCGGCTGCCTTTGCGGGGCCGATCAGGGGCTGGAAGAAAGAGGGATAGGAAACATGGCCAAGGTCATCGGGATCGACTTGGGCACGACCAACAGCTGCGTTGCCGTGATGGAAGGCGGCAAGCCCAAGGTCATCGAGAATAGCGAAGGTGCGCGTACCACGCCTTCGGTCGTTGCATTCACGAAGGACGGCGAACGTCTGATCGGCCAGCCGGCCAAGCGCCAGGCTGTCACGAATCCCGACAATACGATTTTCGCCGTGAAGCGGCTGATCGGCCGGCGTTTCGATGATCCGATCACCAAGAAGGACACCGAGCTGGTGCCCTACAAGATCGTCAAGGGCTCGAACGGCGACGCGTGGGTCGAAGCCGGCGGCAAGGATTATTCTCCCTCACAGATTTCCGCCTTCATCCTGCAAAAGATGAAGGAAACGGCCGAGGCCTATCTCGGCGAGAGCGTGACCCAGGCCGAGATCACGGTCCCGGCCTACTTCAACGACGCGCAGCGCCAGGCCACCAAGGATGCGGGCCAGATTGCGGGT
>DATMHD010000362.1:0-4454 GCA_035555075.1 Sphingomicrobium sp.
CCCCTCCCCCTCCATCGCGAACGGGCATTGTCGCACGTAATTCTCGATCGCCTCGCGAACTGCAGCAACGATCGGGACCACCCGCGTCTTCGATCTCTTGCCGGTAACTCTGAGCGTTGTGCCCAGTGGTAATATGTCGCAGGTCAGCGACATAGCCTCCGCAACGCGGAGGCCAGCGCCGTAAAGCAGCAGCAGAATTGCAAGGTCCCGGGCTCCAACCCACGGCCTTTTCGCGGCCTCACCGGCGTCCTTGGCAAGGTTGACCGCATCATCGGGAGCGGCAGGCCGCGGCAATGTCCGAGGTCGCTTGGGTGCCCTTGTGCGCGGAAGCTGCGCGGCTGTTCCAAGCTGTTCGGCCGCGTGCTTGAGGAAGGCCCTGACGCCCGACAGCTCGCGCGCGCAGGAGGCAGCCGAAAGACCGCTTGAACGACGATCGGCGAGGAAGGCCCGAAGATCCGCTGCCTCGAGACCGATGAGCAGGGGTGCATCGATGGACATGCCGCGATAGCGGCCAAGGAATTCGATCAGCCGGTGGGCTGTAGCCGCATAGGCCCGGACCGTGTGGGCCGATCGCCGCCGGTCGTGCTGGAGATGGGAGGCCCAGCGGGCGACGAGATCGCGCGCCGGATGGTCGGTCAGCCTTGGGGGATCGTCAGCCACTTGCGGATCATAGCCGCAAGGCTCTTCCCAAGGAACATCAGGAGTTCGGATCCGTGCCGTGCATCGAGGTTCAGCTCTGCGCGCTGTCCGAGTGCAAGGAGCCCCGAGGGAAGCGGCGGCTCGCAGTCGATCCGGATGAGGGCCTGCGCACGGATGAGGTCGCAGGCCGGGCCGAACAATGGGTGGCCCCGCCTGACGGTCCGCATCTGGACGCCATCGACGCGCCCGATCTCGCGACGCAGAAGTGCAGGATCGACTTCCTGCACGCCTCCTCCATCGGCGCGAAAGCCCTTGTCGCCGACGATCAGCGACAACGCTACGGCGTCGATGCCGAGGATCAGCGGCCATTCCTGCGTGACCACATGGAAGAGAGCTTCGATGCTGTCGGCCTCGATGGCGGCGATCACCGCCTCATGGATCGAGGAGACCGCGCCCGAATGACCACGCGCAAAGGCAATGAGGTCCTGGTTTGCCTCCTCGACGGCGCCAAGGCGGCGCCGGAGATGCGCTACGGCGCGTTCTTCGAAGGGGATCACCATGGCCATCACCGACGCAAGATACCGCGCAAGCGGTTAATTTCCTACTGAAGTGCGGCTGGCCCTGGCTTCAGCGAGCGCTGGTGGGAGAGAAACCAGCAAGGTCAAAACAAAGGCGGCGGCGCCTTGTGGGCACCGCCGCCTTCTCGTCTTGAACGCGAGTGCGTTTTAGCCGAGGTGGTTCGACACGTTGTTGAACGTGGTGTTCAGCTTGTTGCCGATGCCCTGCATCGCGCCAATCGCCGCAACGGCGATGAGAGCGGCGATCAGGCCGTACTCGATGGCGGTCGCACCCTCTTCGTTCTTGATCAGCTTCAGAAACTTGCTCATGGTCTTCGCTCCTTGGTTCCAAGTGCAGGTACGGCGAGCCGCCCTGACCCTGCGTGTTCCTCGTGCAGGATGGTTTGGAACCTAGCCTTTGACCGGTTGAAAAAGTCTTACCCCCGAAGGTTTCCCAAGGGTTAACACGGAGAGACCAAGATATTGCGTTTACGCGATTTTCTGGCCCGTGGACTGCCAGTCCTTAAGGAAAGAGGCGATTCCATTATCCGTAAGCGGGTGCTTGAACAGCTGCCAGATGATCTTTGGCGGAGCAGTCATCACGTCTGCTCCGATCTTCGCTGCTTCGACAACATGCATAGGGTGGCGGACGCTTGCGACGAGGATCTGCGTGTCGAAATCATAATTGTCATAGATAAGGCGGATGTCGGCGATCAGCGACATGCCGTCGAAACCCACATCGTCATGCCGCCCGACAAAGGGTGAAATGAAGGTGGCTCCCGCCTTTGCAGCAAGAAGGGCCTGGGCCGAAGAGAAGCACAAGGTCACATTGACCATCGTGCCGTCCGAGGTCAGCGCCTTGCAGGCCTTGAGGCCGGCGGGAGTGAGCGGGACCTTGATCGCGATATTGTCGGCGATCTTCCGGAGGATCTCGGCTTCGCGCATCATGCCGTCATAGTCGAGCGCGACGACTTCGGCGGACACGGGTCCTTTCACGACTCCCGCGATCTCCCGCACGACCTCGAGGAAATCACGTCCCGATTTGTGGATCAGCGACGGGTTCGTGGTGACGCCGTCGAGCAGTCCCGTTTCGGCAAGTTCGCGGATTTCGGCAATCTCGGCTGTATCGGCAAAGAACTTCATTGGATTTGCGTGCGCCCTGGCTTTGAAGGATGGGGCGGCAATAGCCGGTGGAGCGAAGGACGTCATCCGATTTGGGAGGCAAGGAAATGAGCGAGCATGTGCGGGCCGAGCGACAGGGCGAAGTGCTGGCGATCACGCTTGCGCGCCCGGAGCGGCGCAACGCGATCACGGTTGCGATGTACTCGGCACTCGCCGACGCGATCGAGGCGGCCTCGGGCGACCCCGGGGTCCGCGCGATCACCTTGAAGGGCGAAGGCCAGGATTTTGCAGCCGGCAACGACCTTGCCGACTTCCTCGAGGCCGCGCCCCGCCTGGACGAGGAAATCCCCGTATGGCGCCTCCTGCGGGCGCTCGCGACCTGCGAAACGCCGATCCTTGCCGCCGTCCACGGCAATTGCGTCGGCATCGGAACGACAATGCTCCTCCACTGCGATCTCGTCATTGCCGATGAAAGCGCACGCTTTTCGATGCCGTTCGTTGATCTTGCACTGGTTCCCGAAGCGGCGAGCTCGCTTCTCCTTCCAAGGCTTGCAGGCAGGCGCCGCGCCGCCCGCTACCTCCTTTTAGGAGAGCCGTTCGGGGCCGATGAAGCGGAAGCGATCGGCCTTGTCAGCCACCGCGCCGCCGCGGGCGAACTGGACGAGAAGCTCGAGCGACTGGTCGGAGTCCTCCTCGCGAAACCTGCTGAAGCGCTTCGCGAGACGCAGCGGCTCCTCCGTCACGGGTCGCGCGAGGAAATCCTTCAAAGGATGCAACTTGAAAGCTCTGTTTTTGCCGAGCGCCTTGCCTCGCCCGAGGTCAAGCGCGCGATCAGCGATTTCTTCGAGAAGCGCAAAGCGGCTTCCGGGAGCCGCTAAGGTCAGCTTGCGTAATAAGCGACTTTCGAGCGGGTGAAGCTGACGGTCGGTCCCTGGAAGAACAGGAAATCGAGCTGCTGCGAATAATTGAGCGTAATCGTCACCGTCTTGCTGGTGGGATCGCGGCTGACGGTCGGAGTGGCGCTGCTCGCAGCGCCGAAGAGCCGGTTTGTCACCATCGTTGAAATCTGCGTGTCGGTCGGCGAACTGCAGGTTCCGGTGGACGTTGGACTGAGGCACAATGTTGCGTACCGCGCGCCCTCGCCGATTGCATGCTGCATCCCGGCGTCGGCCTCGAGAATGCGGCCAAAGCTGAAGATGCCGATGATGAACAGGATGAGGACCGGAGCAGCGATCGCCATCTCGATCGCGGCAGCGCCGTCCTCGGCCTGTGCCAGGTTCCCTTTTGGCTTTGTCATTGGACCCGGATCCCTGCGTAGCCGCTGATCGGAATGTTGCCCTGTGCGTCGGCGCCGGGCCACGCCCGCGACGAGAAGAACGGCGTGTAGGTGTTGTTGACCGTGATCGTCACGTAGCGGGCATAAGTCTGCCCCGTGTTGCACGGCGTCGTCGTGTTCGACTGGCGGACGCCGTCGCATTCGAGCCAGTAATCCACCGTTGCGGTGCTTCCGGAATAGCCGGCCGCCGTCGCCGCTGTAGTCGCTTCGGTCCCGTACGGGCTGTAATCCGTCTGGACGCTTTGCTGCTGTTCGATCTTTTCGACCGCACGCTGCGCCGATTGCTCGAGCTTGTACTTCATCGAATAAGCGCGAGAGAGATCGATGATGCCGATGAGCAGCGCAGCGAGGAACGGCGCCGCAAGCGCAAGCTCGACCAGTGCAGCGCCGCGCTCGTCCTGTTTCAACATGAAGAGCCGCCGCATCATTCGACCAGCCTCACGATATTGGCTGTGACGGTTTGATTGCCCGTGCACGCGGTGCCGTCGGGCCGCGTCAGGCTGTTCTGAAGGTTCGTGTTGCCGGTGAAGTCGACAAGGTCCGCAACAACCATCGCGCACTGGGTCATTGCGCCGCTGGTTCCGTTGAACTGCGCCTTCCCGTTGGGAAAGTACATGGCGCCGTCGAAATAGGAGCCCGACGTTCCGTTGATCTTGTTGAGATTGTCGGTGCTTGCATTCCCGGCCTGGATGAACAGCATCTTCGCGTAAGCACCGGTCGTTGGCGCGGAGAGCTGGATCGTCTGGTTGCCGCTGAGGCTAACGGAACCCGGGCTCGTGCCCGTGAGGATGATCGTGACA
>DATMHD010000363.1:0-13679 GCA_035555075.1 Sphingomicrobium sp.
ATCCTTCGATGGTTGCCGTCGTGTCCTCAAGCTCGACTGGCTGCTTGCCTCACAAGGACTCGCATCAATAATCAAGGTCCTGTAAATTGCCGACAAAGACCGTTTCCCTAGCAATCAAGTGGAGGAGCGGGATTATGCGCGCATCGAGGTTTGCACTCACCGTCGCGTTCACAGGCAGCCTTGCGCTGGTTTGCGGAACCGTTGCACTTGCAGCTGGTCAGGTTGCACCTGGGCCGTCGCAGGGTGCGGTCAAAGCCGACACCGGCAAACGGATCTGCCGCGAGGTGACGCCGACCGGAACGCGGTTCATGAAGCGCGTTTGCAAAACTCCCGACGAATGGGAGCATGACACCGATACCGCGCAGCGCCATCTCGATGAATCCAACCGATCGATGCGCGACTTCCAGCCAGACAGGGGCATAGGCAACAACCCGCACTAGGGGGCACAGGCCCCTAGTTGTTGTTTCCCGGTGAAGCCGCAGTAACCGCCCGGTAGAGGGCGGTCGCGACGAGTGCGCGAAGGGCCTGAACGTCGACGTCAAACTTTTCGCCTGGCTTGCTGCAATAAGGAACTCCTGCAGCAACATCCCCAGCTGCCCTCGTTTCGCTTGCGCTCCCGGGATCACTCGAAGCGAGTCCCAGGGATGCCGTCGGATCGCGGGCCGCAAGGCACAAGGCAAAGTCTTCGGAGACGTTCTTGGGCGCAGCCGTATTGAGTGCACTGCCAAGATGCCGGACATCGACCCTCGCCATTTCCGCCTGGACGAAATGCTCGGCGGCAAAGCCGACCACGCTCGAGGTTCGGAAGGCAACAGGGACTTCCGGTGCTCCAAGACAATTGTCGTGCCCCGAGACGATCTGCGCAGCGACGCTCGCCTGGTCGCCGCTGAGATAGGGATAGGACAACATGGTGCGCGCCCAGCGCGGCCGGGTCTGGGCAAAGCACAGGGTGAGTTTACGCAAGGCCTGACGTTCCCGAGCACTGTCGAGGGGTGGGCGGAGCTGCGGTGCCGCAGACTGGGCCGAAAGCGGGACTGCAGCAGCGATCATGAGTGCTGCAACCGGATGCGCTGTCATAGGCTTTGCCTCCGCTCGATCCGGCCGCCATCATGCGCCTTCCAGAAGCACAACAAAAGTGCGGTTGATAATCGGGCCGGACGCCAGCAGACGCTGCAGTCGAGGTTCCCACCGGGGCCGACGCTCCAATGGAGACGATTATGGGGAAGGTAAGAGCCGCCGCATTTTCAGTGTCGCTCGACGGCTATGGCGCAGGGCCTCAGCAAAGCCTCGAGGATCCGCTCGGAAAGCGCGGGACCGAACTCCATCAATGGTTCTTCGGCACGAAGACCTTCCAGTCGATGTTCGGGAACGGCGGCGGCTCCGAAGGCGTGGATGAGGATTATGCGCGCCGTTCGATGGAAGGCTTCGGCGCCTTCATCCTTGGCCGCAACATGTTCACTCCCTCTCGCGGCGAGTGGCGAGACGATGGCTGGAAAGGCTGGTGGGGCGATAATCCCCCCTATCACGCCCCGACGTTCATTCTCACGCATCATCCGCGCGATCCGATCGTCATGGAAGGCGGAACCACCTTCTACTTCGTGACTGGCGGCATCGAAGCCGCCCTTGAGGAGGCGCGTGCGGCGGCAGGCAATCGGGACGTGAAAATCGGGGGCGGCGTTGCGACCCTCCGCCAATATCTACAAGCGAAGCTCGTCGATGAGGTCCATTTCGCCTGCTCGCCTGTGTTGCTGGGGAAGGGCGAAGCGATGTTCGAAGGGATGGATCTTCCAGCCCTTGGTTATTGCGTTGTCGAGCGCAGTCCGACGGAGCTCGCCACCCATGTGGTTCTTCGCCGATAGCCGTACAGATCGCACCGGGCCGGCGGACCTTAGCGCCAGCCCCTGTCACGCGCAGCTCTCTCGCCAGCCGCGTCGAGCGGCTCGCCCGCAATGCTGGCGTCCACGAGCGAGGCAAGGTTGGGGTCCATGCCGGCTGCCATCCGATATTCGTTTGCATTCCCCTCGGGTGCGCCGAACATCCCCTTGAGCTGCCAATGCCCCCCTGTCCGGCAGGCGAGACCGCTCGACGCGGCGGCAGTGAAGCTGCGGCAATATTCGCCCGCACGGTCACGGAATGTGATGCCGATCCGGACGTCACCCTTGGGCGCGCTGGCGAGCTGTGTATCGAGCGCGCCGGCAAGCGCGGCCGCGGCATACATCCTTCCGCCCCGCAGCTCGATCGGCGCATTGGCTGGCCGTGGAACCATCGCACCGACGAAAACGCCGACAACGAGCGTCGCAGCAAGCGCAGCCCACTGGACTGCGCCTGGCATGATCCGTGTCCGGCTTGGAAGGAACGGGATCACGTTGCCCGAAGAACGAAGCGCCCTTTGAAGATTCTCGGGCACCGGCTCCTGCGCAATCGGACCGAAAGCCCCGCGTAGCTCGTCGCCCAGGTTCCGGTGCTGCTCGGCGAGCAGCGAGAGCCGCGGATCCGCCGCGACCTTCGCCGCCATCTCCACAGCCTCCGCTGGAGCAAGCTCCCCGTCCAGCCAGGCAAAGAATTTCTCTTCCTCCGTCATTCTCTACCAACCATCGCCAGCAGCGCCGTACGTCCGCGCACCAGCCGGCTCGAGACCGTTCCAATCGGGAGATCGAGAAGCTCCGAGACCTCGCGATAGCCAAGGCCCTCGACGAGGATCAGCGCGACAATCTCCCGCTGCTCGTCTGGCAGTCTTCCCATCGCGCTCATCACCCGTTTGAGGTCGACCGCTGCGTCCATCGCTGCGCGCGGATCCTCCCCCACATTGAGCCCCTCTTCTTCGGGAGCTTCCCGCGCCATCTTCCGGGAGCTCGCCCGGGTGGTATCGATCCAGAGGTTGCGCATGATCCGGTAGCACCAGCTGTCGAGCCTCGTTCCTTCCTGCCACTGCTCGCGCGACCTCAAGCCGCGCTCGATCGTCGCCTGCGTCAAATCGTCGGCGTCTGCCGGATTGCGACTTAGCGCATGCGCGAACCGGCGCAGCCTTGGCAACAGACCGGCAAGCTGGTCCTCGAAGGACAGTGACTGCGTCATTTAGCTCCACGAGGATGAAACGATGCTTGGCCAACGTTTCATCCCAAAGAGGCATGATAAAGAGGTCGCACGATGTCCAGAATGATCCGCCAACTGCTTTGTACGGTCGTCGCCGCCGCGATGTCGGCAAATGCAGCCGCGCAATTATTGGGCGTAAGTGCCATTCCGCCCGTCGGGCTCCCGGTTCCGGCGGCAAACCTTCCGGTCGCTGGTCCCGTCCTCCAGAACATCCTCAGCCAGCCTGGAGCAAAGCAGGCGATCAGCCCCACGCTCGATAGTGTTGGGGGACTGACTGAAGGAATCGCGAACTCCGGTGCGCCCGACCTCCTGGATCTCCGGCGTCTGCGGCTCGATGAACTCATCCGATCCAACCGCGCAACCCTCGAGAGTGATGGCAATGGCTCTCCGGTCCGGCGCGGCATCGTTGCAATCCTCGACCCTGATGCGCCGGGGCTCCAGGCTCTCTTGAGATCGGGCTTTCGTATTGTTGCTGACCAATCCGACGCGAACCTTGGCGTGCGGATGGTTTCGCTTGCGACGCCGGGCGGCATGAGCGCACGCAAGGGGCTTAAGTTGGTGCACAGGATCGCGCCCGAGATCGAGGCCGACTTCGACCATCTCTTCGAACCCGCCGGTTCCTCGCTCGCGCCGATGGCAGGAGCACTCGCCGTCTTCGAGGGTGCCGGAAACGGACGACGCCTCGGAATGATCGACGGCGGGGTCGCGTCCCACCCGGCGCTTGCCGGCAAGAGCATCGAGCAAAATGGTTTCGCAGGACCGCCCCAGCCGACCGGGCACGGCACGGCGGTCGCCTCCTTGCTCGTTGGAAGCCAGGGATCCTTTCACGGGGCGGCAACCGGCACGCAGCTGTTTGTTGCCGACGTCTATGGCGGGAACCGGGCGGCGGGATCCGCAACCGCAATTGTGAAGGCGCTTGGCTGGCTATCGGGGCACCAGCCCCAGGTCATCAACATCAGTCTTGTTGGACCGCCGAACAAGCTCGTCGAGCACGCCATCAAGATCGTCCAGGCACGCGGCATCAAGGTCGTTGCTGCAGTAGGAAATGATGGGCCTGCAGCCCCGCCCCAATATCCCGCCTCCTACCCCGGCGTCGTCGCCGTGACCGCAGTCGACGGCGGCGGTCGCGCACTTCCTGAAGCAGGAAAGCCAAGCCACCTCGATTTTGCAGCTCCGGGCGCCGACATGGCCGCAGCTGCGCCCGGAAATGGCTACACGCGGGTGCGCGGGACCAGCTTTGCGGCTCCATTGGCCGCTGCCCGTCTCCTTGCGGCAGGTTCGCTCGCCGCGCTCTCGTCGGAAGCGCGTCCAGGCAAGGGGCGCGTTGGACGGGGTATCGTCTGCGGCACCTGCCGCGTCGACCCGCGGAGCGTCGGCATCCGATAAAATCCTAAGGGCCCCGGGATGAAGTGGTCCGGTGCCGTCGTTCTCGATTTCAGGAGCCACTCGCGGCTCCCGTTGAAATTCGAAGGAGAATGACATGACGAAGTTCATGGTGATGGCCGCCTCGGCCCTCGCGCTTGGCGCCGCCCCGGCGCAAGCCCAGTTGCTCGGCAATGTCGGAGGAACGGTGGGGGGTGCGCTCAGCGGAACGCTCGGCGGCACTCTCAATGGCACGGGCGCGCTCGGAAGCTCCGTTGGCAGCCTTGGCAATGTCGGCGGGGCGCTGAACGGCGCCCTCAATGGCCCCGCATCCATCGCCAACAGCGTCAGTGCTGTCGGATCGGGTTCGGCCAATGGCTCTGCGGCAGGCTCCGTCGACCGGCGGAACGGCTCGGCGAGTGGCAACGTCGGCCTTGCGGGCACCGTGACAGGTGCGGTGAATGGGGCAAGCTCGGCCGCTCTTGCAGGCACCAACCTCGCGGGCAACGGCGGCGCCTCGGGAAGCGCTGGTGCGAACAAGAACGTCGGCTTCGGCGTCCAGGGGGTCGGCACCAACCAGGCTGGCGCGCTTGCCGGCCAGCTCGCGCGAACGGCCAGCGGCGCGGTCAATTCCGCTTATGCGGCGAGCGGCAGGTCAGTGGGTGCCGCGAACGATCTTGCCAACCAGGCGTCGGTTTCCGGCAGCGGAAACGGCAATGCGAGCGGGCAGGCTTCCGCCGACACACACGGTTCCGCGCGGGCGCGGGGCAATCACCAGCGTCCGGACCGGAACGGCCGCGAGTAGGCAATAGCGGTCGAGTGGCCGCCCGCCGCATCTGCCCTCGAGGCGGCGCGGCGGGCGGTTCTCTGGCGATGCCGGGCTTCGCCTTTCATTCAATCAGAATTCCAACTCTTCATTGTGCTGTTGCAAATGCGAGTTACTCGCAATAGTGCGCCTGCATCGTTGAAGGGGGAATTCCTTGAAAGTGGTGAATCTGGCAGCGGCAGCGTTGCTCTGGGCAATCAGTGCCCCTCTCGTTGCCGCACCTGGTGTCGGTGAGAAGGTCTACGGCGCGACGGTCGAGAAGGGCGTCTCCGAAGTCGAGTTCCGCTATGGCCGACTGGTCGGCGGCGAAGCCGATGGCGAAGATGGAACCGTCATCGAACTTTCGCATGGATTTAGCGACCGCTTCTATGGCGGCGCCCTGTTCGAGTTCGAGCGCGAGCCGGGCGAAGAGCGGCGTCTGGAGGCAGTGGGCGCTGAAGGCATTTTCGCGCTCGGCAATATCAAGGCGATCGATACGGACGTCGCTGTCTACGGCGAATATGAGGGTGTTCGCGGCGGGGCGGACAAGATCGAAACGAAGCTGCTCTTGCAACATCGCAAGGGAACCTTCGACGGCCGCTTGAACCTGATCGCCGAAAAGGCGCTCAAGGCCGGCGAACCGGTGGAGTTCGGGTATGCGGCATCAGCGGACTGGGAGCTCGTCGGGGATTTCCGGGGGGGCATCGAAGCCTTCGGCGAGCTCGGATCGACGCACAGGTTATTCCCGCGTGCCGAACATTTCATCGGACCGATGGTGAAAACAGAGATTGAGCATCTCCCTGCGCGAGGCGAACTTGAAATCGAAGCAGGATACCTGTTCGCCCTGGGCGCTTCACGGGACGAGACCCGAGGGCAGGCGAGGCTTCTGCTTGAGTACGAGTTCCACTTCTGAACGAGGTCTCGCGGCGGTCCCCCACCTGCCGGGTCTCCGCCCGGATGGAGACGATTGAAGTCCCTCCCGGGCCGCACTCCCTCGATCAGGATGCGGCGACATCTCGAAGCGCTGCCATGCTTTGAGCGCTTGCCGCAGGCCCATCGTTTTGCGGAAACTCCGGACGGCTGAACCGATGCATGTCCCGGATGCACCCACGGGCACTGTTAGAGGGGCACTGCCGTGGTCCATCAGCAAATCCCGAGCCAAGAGGCCCCTTCAGTCTGCAAATCTGTCGCCGCACTCTGGGCTTGCGGAGCCCCGCTCATTGTCGCTGCGGGCCTGAGTTCGCCTCACGCCGCGCAAGCCCTGCCGGCATTCGCGCAGCAGACCGGACAACCGTGCAAGATGTGTCACGTCGGCGGTTTCGGGCCGGAGCTCACCAAGTTCGGACGCGAGTTCAAGCTTGGGGGCTATACGCTTCGAGCACATGCATCCGTGCCGCTCGCAGCAATGACGATTGCTTCATGGACCCACACGAACAAGGGTCAGCAGCCGCCGCCGGAGCATCTTGGGGCCAACGACAATTTGGTCCTCGATCAGGCAAGCCTGTTCCTCGCGGGGGGCATCGGCGAGCACCTCGGCGGTTTTGCCCAGCTGACGTACGATGGGGTTGGGAAATCCTCGTCCTGGGACAATCTCGATCTTCGGGCAGTGACCAAAGCGAAGCTATTGGGCGCCGATTCCATCATTGGGCTGACGATCAACAACAACCCGACGGTTGAGGATCCCTGGAACACGCTTCCCGCCTGGGGCTTCCCGTTCACCGACACCCCCGTCTCCCCGACGCCAGCCGCAAGCCTCCTCATCGATGGGACGCTTGCGCAGAATGTGCTCGGCGCCAGTGCGTACGCCTGGTTCGCTGATCAGGTCTATGTCGAGGGCGGCGCCTATTCGAGTCCGCCGAGCGGGATGCTTCGGTTCCTCGGCGCGGACCCCTTGAGCCCGGGTTCGCTGCACGGTGTCGCGCCGTACGGCCGGATCGCCTACCAACAGGACCTTGCAGGGGGAACGTTCGAACTTGGCGCAAATGCGCTCAGCGCCTCGATCTTTCCCGGCCGGGACCACTCGAGCGGCTTTAAGGACCACTACAGGGACTGGGGTCTCGACAGCTCGTACGTGAAGACAATCGGGAAAGCCGACACGATCTCCGCAATGGTCCGCTTCGAGCATGAGAAAGGGGATCTTCGTGCCAGCTGCGCCCTTGCGCTCGTCGGCGACGGTACCGATCCCGGCTGCGCGCATTTTCATCTGAACGAATGGCGGGGCGCCGTTCGCTACACAAGGAACGACAAGCTGGGCTTCACGATCTCGCCGTTCAGCATCACCGGCTCAAGGAATCTCAATCTCTATGAGGGCAATGGCCTGCCGGACAGCAACGGCGTCATGGGCGAGGTCGACTACACCTTCTGGCCCGACGGCAAGTCACCACTAGGCCCGCTCGTGAACGCGCGCGTCGGCATCCAATATACACTTTATGGCAAGTTCAACGGCCGCCGGCACAATTTCGACGGGCTCGGCGCAAACGCGCGAGACAATGATGCCTTGAGGGCATTTGCCTGGGTCGCGTTCTAGGGATGAATGCCCGTGATCCTGAAATCGGAATTTGACGTGCCGCGACGCGCCTATTTCGCGCGGTAGAGGATGCACCAGCCGCCCGGCGAGATCGTGCCGTCGACGACCTTGCATGAGCTTGGTGGTTCGAAATTCGCGCAATTGGCGCAGCTTTGATTGCCGTTCGGGCTGTTCCTGTACGACATCGCCCTGGGCGACATCTTGGCGGCCCTGGCGGACGAACCCGCAAGGCCGATTGCAATCGCACCTGCTCCGCCAAGCCCAGCTGCGAACAGGAAGTCCCGACGCGATACGCGGCTCCCCGCCGGAGCTTGCTCCTGCGCCATACGAACACTCCATCGGTGATGCTGTCAGGCCGTTTGTGGAGAGGTACGGATCGGTGGTTCATTCACCGGCGATATCCGGTGCCGTCCAAGCGGCCGGCTGCTGCTGCACGGCACCGGAAAAGCCGCCAACTGTAATGAGCTTTTGGCCCTGATGTTGTGGTAAACGTCGCCGCCCCGACTCAACAGGGGCATGCAAGGAGGCACGCATGGCGACAATGGCTCCGCCGCAGCCGGTCGAGACACTCCAACCGGATCCCGCAAAGCTCGAACAATTCATGCACAAGATGGTCGGCGACATGGCGGCAGCCATGAGCGGCAGTCTGGTCATCACCGGAGTGAAGCTCGGACTGTATGCAAAGCTCGCCCAGATGGGCCCATCACGAAGCAGTCAATTGGCCGACGAGCTGAACCTCGACGAGCGCTATGTTCGCGAGTGGCTCTCGGCCCAGGCTGCCTCCGGGTTCGTGGACTATGATCCGACGACGGACCGGTTCTCGATGAATGCCGAGCAGATGATGGCCCTCGCGAACGAAGATTCGCCGGTCTACGTCGCTCCGGCTTTCGAGCTGATCGCATCCGGATACATCGATGAGCCGATGATCACGAGTGCCTTCCAGTCGGGTGCGGGCGTCGGCTGGCACGAACATCATGAATGCCTCTTCCGGGGATGCGAGAAATTCTTCCGTCCCGGCTACCGCGCGAACCTCGTCTCGGCCTGGCTGCCGGCACTGACCGGCGTCCTCGGGAAGCTGGAGCATGGCGCGAAGGTTGCAGACATTGGCTGCGGCGCGGGTGCATCGACCATCATCATGGCCGCTGCATTCCCGCGAAGCGAGTTCGTTGGTTTCGACTATCATGAGAAATCGATCCACCGGGCGCGCGAAGCCGCGGCCGAATCCGGCTATCTGCCGAACCTCCGCTTCGAGGTCGCCAAGGCGAAGGAAGCTGCAGGGACGGGCTTTGATCTCGTCTGCTGCTTTGATTGCCTGCACGACATGGGCGATCCGGTCGGAGCGGCGGCCCACGTCCTCAAGATGCTGAAGCCCGACGGAACCTTCATGATCGTGGAACCGATGGCGGCCGACAAGTTGAGCGACAACATCAATCCGGTCGGGCGGATGTACTATTCGGCTTCAACGATGGTTTGCACGCCCGGCTCGAGGGCGCAGGAGGTCGGTCTGGCTCTTGGCGCACAAGCCGGGGAAGCGAGGCTTCGCGAGGTGCTGGAAAGTGCAGGGTTCAGCACCGTCCGGCGGGCCGCAGAGACGCCCTTCAACATGGTGATCGAAGCCAGGCCTTGATGGCTTAAGCGGTCCTCTTGCGCGGACAAGGCAGCGAGAACTTCAGTTCGCGCGGGAGCGGTTGCGGGACTGTTGGAGCGGTTCGGTCGCAAGAAGCCGAACCGCTCCGCTGGCCTATCCGTCGATCCCAGGAACACCAGGGTCAGTCATCATCCCGATCGTCGTCGTCGCGATCACCATCCCAATGGCCTCGTCCGTTTCTGTTCCCGTAGTAGCCGTAGCCGTTCGCTCCGTTGTACCCGTACCCGTAACGGCCATAGCGATTGGCAGACGCATATTGGACGCGCTGCTCCAATCGGGCGATCCGGGCCTCGATGTCGTTCACTTCATAGGGGTTGAGGCCATATCGAGCTGCGCCGCTGAGGCGGGACTCGAGCCGACGAGCTTCGAAGCGGAGCCTGTCTGCTGCACCATCGGGTATCGCATTGACGCGGTCCAGCCTTTCGATCTGCCATTCGATCCGGTCAATCCGCGCATGCAAGGCACGGGCCTGCCCAAATCCATTATATCCGTACCCGCCGCCAAACACTTGCCCCGGATAATATTGAGCCGCGGCCGGGCTAGCGCTCGCGAGCGCAGCGCCTGCTGCAGTCAAAAAGATGAACCGCCTACGCATCTCGGCTCTCCTTCGGTTAGCCACATGATGCGGGAAGTTTTACGGTGGGCCGGTTGAGACCCATCTGAACGCGAGCGTCAGTCGCAGTTCAACTTCCTTAACGTGACAGTCTGAACCGGCGGCGCCGAGATCGGCCAAAGCCAGGTCCGCCCGGGGGTGCGAGCCCAGACGTCAGCCCTGGCCAACCACCGCCTGTTCCCCATCTGGCGCCTGGAACGGCGGCATCCTCCCGGCGGCACGATCATGTTCGAAGAACTGCTGCTGGAGGGCTGCTGCAACGTGGAGCAGCAGAAGCGCAATTGTCGTGAAGACGAGGACGACGTGGAGGTCACCGGAAGTCTCGCCGGTGTCACGGCTGATCCCGGGGATGATCGGGATGCGGATGCCTCCGGCGAGCATCGTATGGCCATCAGCCGACATGCCTGAAACCGCCACGAGGCCGGTGAGCGGCAGGACGATCAAGAGGAAATAGAATGCACGATGGTTCCAGACAGCCACAATCCGCCGCCAGCGCGGAAGCTCGGTCGGAAAAGGCGGCGGCGGATTTGCAAGGCGATAAGCAAGCCTGATGAGTGCGAGGACCAGGATCAGCGCTCCGAGGGTCTTGTGCCAGGCAAAGACTTCCGACTGGGCCGGCCCCTTTGTCATGAACTCGGCGAATGCGAAGCCGAGAACAACCTGCGTCAGGACAAGTGCGACCGTAATCCAGTGAAGCGCAACCGCGGTGTTTGAATAGCGGCGGATCGGATCCTGCGGGACAGCTTCGGGAACAGACGCCATTCCAACTCTCCTCCTGTCAGATGAGGCGTTAGATGCATGCCGGTCTCATTACGTTCCCAAACCATCTTCCCGCTCTTGTGGTTGCGCGAGCCTGCGGGGTGGGGGGATCATTTGAAGGGAAACGCGGCCATCGTCGCGCGTTCTTTACCGCATGGGTCCGCGTATCATCCTTCCAGCGCTCAGCGCATCCGTCTGTCTTTCATTGACGCTTCTCTTCGCAAGCGTGATCGTCTCCTGACGAAGATGCCACGGTGATGAAGATCGAATGAGCCGCCTGGCTGAAGCCTTGTGGCTCCCAATTCGAGGCGGCCATCCCGCCCTAGAAGCCGAAGACCAGGGTGACGCCAGGATTTCTGGTCGGGACGGGCTCATGTTCGATCCTGACGCTATGGATGTTCCGGCCAAGCATTGGCGCGAGCCCAAGACCTACGTGCGCATTGGGAGCCACGTCCTCCGTCGCGATCATTCCATCCTGGAGCGGCGATTGGGAGACGAATTGCGGTATGGAAGGAAGGGTGAAGTCGGACGCGTTCGCATGCCGTCGAACGGTCGCCTGAACGGCATTGGCCTGCGCATGCGCAGGGACTGAAGTCACAAGCGGGACGGCGGTAACCGCCGCGAGCCACATACGCATGCTCGTCCCTTCCCTTCCTTAAGGGTTCAACCGGCATTGCTTGCATGGGGTTCCAATGATCTTCGGCGAGTCCCGCTCTGGTTCTGATCATTGGACTTGATAACGCGAAGTAAACAACGGACACTCGTAACCGTCGGCTGCCGAGTCTGATGCCTGTTGGAGACGGTCCATCATGGACCGCGGGAGGTGGGGGCATGTCGGGTCAAATGCTGGACTCTTCGGCGGCATTCTTCAGAACCCTGCAACAGATCATTTTCGCGCCCGAGGCGCGCGGGAAGGTGATCGCACTTGGCGCGCTTGCAATATTGCTCGCCTGTCGGGCCAGCCCCGCCTTGTCGCAGCAAGGGACACCGCATCAGACGCCGAAGAGCGGGCACGCCCAGGTGCCGACCCTCAAACAGGTCATGGCTCATCCTTTGAGCGAACGCGCGTCGATCGCCGAAGCCATGGGTAATGATCAGGCGGGCGCTGGACGCTCCGCTCCGGTCCTCGTCAAAATGCTTGAGGACAAGTCGAGCCTCGTCCGGGCCGAGGCCGCCGCGTCGCTTGCCCGTCTCGGCGAGGGTGCGTTTCCGGCAATGATCGCCGCTCTTCGCACCAATCCGGTGGTGACATCCGATCCGGATGGTCCCGACCGGCACGTCGGCTCATATCTTTCCTGGGCATTTGCAAACAGCATCGCAGATCCTGGCCCCGCTCTTCTCGCCTTTGAAAAGCGCAGCCGGGATACCGGCAACACCGACGGGCCGGATCCCGCTCCTTTCGTCTCGACCAGTATTGGCATGCGCGGCGAGAACGCATTGCCTTATGCGACGACGCTTCTCGGATCCAGCGATGATGCCGATCGGGAACTCGGCCTAAATATAGCAACCGCGATGGGGAAAGCCGCAAGTCCGGAAGCGTCGGCCATTGCGAAGCTCGTTTCCGACGGGGATCTCGCATCGGAAGCGATCACCGCTCTCGGGCAGATGGGAGACGAAGGACAAATCGAACTCGCCCGGCTATTCGCGGAGGAGAAGTTAAAGGACGTGCGCGGCGAGATCGCCCAAGAGATGCATCCTGGCCCCCGGTCACTCGCGGCGCAGCTCAAGGTCGCTCAATGGAGCGACAGCGAAGCAAGGAGTCTCGCGATCCAGGGCCTCCTTGGCCAAGACGAGATCCCCGCGGCCGCAACGCCCGTGCTGCTGGATGCCGCACGTAAGGCAGACACTCGAGGCGATGCATTCCTCGGTCTAAGCAGGGCGCCCCTTGCGCCCGATCAGGAAGCTGAAGTCCGCAGCCTCGCGGAGACGGAGCTCACGCGGGTCCTTAGCAGCGCCGAGACCTATGACAGCTCCACTGCGGCCCAAAGGGCGATCCGGGCCCTCGTCAGCACCGGCCCAGCCGGACGCGATGTACTGAGGAGCCGGTTGACCGCGCCCTCAACGCATGTGCGAGCCTGCCAGGATGCCTGGCCGTTAAGCTCCGACACGAGCGACGAAGGACCATCGGCCGAATGGCTGTCGAGCGCGACCGCCATGGTCCGGGATCTCTGCAAGGATGTTCAGTCCTACTGGCGCGACGCTGGCGCTGCTGCGGCGCCATCTCCGGTCCTTGCTCCAGCAGCGATCGTCGAGAAAATCGTGGGCGAGCAGGGAGATGTCGATCGACAGAAGCTCTGTTCGGAAGCGGTGACCTCAAACCCGGATATCAAGATCCTTGCGGCCGAGCGCCTTCGCAGTCTCTCGTGGTCGGATCTTTCAGGGATCGGCTACGACTGCCACGAGCTCTTTTCCGGACCGGTGACGATCGCGCTCGCGAGGCGAATGCGCGTCGAGCAGGGGCCATTGCTCAAATGGGCGGACGAGGGCGAGGATTCTATTCAGGAGCTCCTCAATTCCATGTCGGTGGGTGAAGCCGATCGCCCGGCCGACTGGTCCGCCGTGCTTGCCGGGCTCGCGATGTCCCGCAACCAGTCGGTCAGGCTCTGGGCACTGGGCGAGCTTGGCAACGCCGCTGCGGATCCCGCCACCACGGCAATCCTTGCGAAAGCTCTCAAGGACAAGGACAAGGAGATCGCTTCTGCAGCAGCAGGTGCAGTTCTCCAGCAGCAGTCCAAGGGCCCCGTCTGGGAAGAAGCGGCAGTGCTTGCAACGCGGCAGGGCCTCGAAGCGGATATCGATGCTTATGCCGACAAGGTCGATTACACCTTCGAGCCGCCCGCCCCTCCTCCTCCGCCTCCGCCGCCGCCTCCTC
>DATMHD010000364.1:0-2109 GCA_035555075.1 Sphingomicrobium sp.
TGATCGTGTCAGTGCGCTTTGACATAGCTCCCTGGTGCGTCCTCGATGGGCTTCAGCTTCCCCCCACCCGGAAGGCGCGCTCCCTTCGCCTCCACCGTCTCGTGATCCTGTGTCTTCAGCCAGTCCAGCCAGTCGGGCCACCAGCTACCCTTATGCTCCTTTGCTGTCGCAACGAACTCGTCGAGGGTTCCCGGATCAGAGGAGCTCACCCAATATTGATACTTGTTGGCAGCCGGCGGATTGACGACCCCGGCGATGTGGCCCGACCCTGCAAGGACGAACCTTTTGGGTCCTGCGAAATGATCCATGATCTTCCACACGCTCTCGGGCGGCGCGATATGGTCCTCGCGCCCCGCCTGGATATAGGTCGGCGTCTTCACGGAACCGATGTCTATTGGTGTTCCGGCGATCTTGATCTCGCCGGCAAGGACAAGCTTGTTCCCCTTGTAGAGCGTCTCGAGATAGTCGCGATGCCAACCCGCGGGGAGGTTCGTTGTGTCGCTGTTCCAGTGCAGCAGGTCGAACGGCGGAGGCTCCTCGCCAAGCAGATAATTGTTGACGACATAGTTCCAGATGAGGTCCCGGCCGCGCAGCAGGTTGAACGTCGCTGCCATGTAGCGCCCGTCGAGATAGCCTTTCTCCTTCGTCAGTTGATCGAGGAAGGCCATGGTTTCATCGCCGGTGAATAATTTGAGATCCCCGGCCTTCGAGAAATCGACCTGGGCCGTGAAGAAGGTCGCGGACTTGATCTTTTCCGCGGAGCCCTGCGCTTCGAGATAGCCGAGCGTTGCGGCAAGCGTGGTCCCGGCAACACAATAGCCGATCGCATGGACGCTTGGCACATCGAGAAGCGAGCGGACAGTATCGATCGCGTCGATCTGTCCGTCGAGGACATAATCGTCGAGGCTTGCATCCGCGATGCTCTCGTCGGCCGACTTCCAGCTGATCATGAAAAGGCTGATCCCGTTCTCCACGCACCAGCGAACGAAGCTTTTCTCGGGAGTGAGATCGAGGATGTAGAAACGGTTGATCCACGGGGGGAAAATGACGACCGGCGTCTTCAGGAGCTCATTGGTCGTCGGCGTATATTGCACCAGCTGGTAGAGTCTGGTCTGCCTGATCACCTTTCCGGGCGTCGTTGCAAGATTGCGGCCGACCTCGAACACGCCGGGTTTGGTCTGCGTCAGCTGTCCTGCCGCAATGTCGCGGAGCATGTTCGCAAGACCCTTGAGTAGATTCTCGCCCCGGGTTTCGAGCGTGCGCTTCAGCACCTGCGGATTTGTGAGGGCGAAGTTCGACGGGCTCATCGCGTCGACGAAGCTCCTGGTTGCAAAGCGCATCTTCTCCCGGGTTCCGGAATCGATTCCTTCGATTTCGTCGACCGTGCCGAGCAGCTGATCGGAAACACGCAAATAGGTCTGGCGGATCGTGTCGAAGATCGGGTTTTCCCGCCATTCGGGCGCTGCGAACCGCCGGTCTTTCCGGTTCCCGACGTCGGAAGCAGGCCCCGGCGCCACTCCGCCCAGCACCTTCCCCCAGGCCTCGAGCCCCTTCGCCCAGGCCTGCGCACCGGCGCTCATCAGGGCAACGGGGTCACTTGCTGCCTTCGCATCACCAAACCCGAAGCCCGGGGGCGAGAAGGCCGGATAAGGCTGGTCTTTCCTGAGGCTCTCGGACCAGAATTCCATCAGCATCTGCTGGGCGCGGCCCATCACAAGCGTCCAGTGCTGCCAATCTTCGAGCGTCGGAGCCGCTCTCGTATGCGTGTCGTCCGCCATTTCTTGCCCTTACGCCCAGTTGCCAACCAAACGAAGCTTGGACGATAGTGCTGCAAATGATGCGCCGCCTTGCATTAATCATGGGTCTAGTCCTTGCCGGTTGCACGACCATTCGTGAGCCGGCGCCGCGCGTCCACGCGGAAGTCGGCGTCGCATTCGATGGCAATGGCGAGACCGGAGCTTTCGCGGACGGCATTGCCGATCCAGCCAACGGGCGGCGAGTTACGATCGATGATCCGGTGCGTGTCGCGTCCGTCAGCAAGATGGTGACTGCAATCGGGGTCATGAAGCTGGTCGAGGAGGGCCGGCTTGATCTTGGTGCGGATGTTTC
>DATMHD010000365.1:0-2656 GCA_035555075.1 Sphingomicrobium sp.
TGCGCAGCTGTCGATACGCTTGAAGACGGGCTTCACGTCGAGGCGGAGCCGGTGGGCACGCACTTCGGCTTCGGTGATACCGCCAGTCATTCCCGCGATGGCGCTATGGACGACCCCGGAACCTGCCGCTGCGACCGCTTCACTCATGTCGCGCTGGACGTGCGCCGATCGAAGAGCGAGCTGCGCAAGCCGGCCGTCAGAGAAGCCCATCGCCTTCAGCCGCCTCATGCCGCGCGCGTCATTGGGCAATCCGTTCGCGCGAAGCTCCTCTTCTGCCTCGATGATCTCCTTCAGGCGCTCCAGGAACCAGGGGTCGAAGCCCGCAATCTCGTTGATCCGCTGGATGGAGAAGCCCTGACGAAGCGCCTCGGCCGCCACCAGCAGGCGGTCGGGCGTTGCCCTTGCAAGCGCGCTTTCGAGCTCGCTCGGATCCGCGTCCTCGAACGCACGCACGCGGTCGAGCCCCGAGAGGCCCGTTTCAAGGCCGCGAAGAGCCTTCTGGAGGCTCTCGGCGAAATTGCGACCGATCGCCATCACCTCGCCCACCGACTTCATGGAGGTGGACAGAAGCGCCTCGCTTCCCCTGAACTTCTCGAAGGCGAAGCGCGGGATCTTCGTCACGACATAGTCGATGGTCGGCTCGAAGCTCGCGGGGGTCGCACCGCCAGTGATGTCGTTGGCGATCTCGTCGAGTGTGTATCCTACGGCAAGACGGGCGGCGACTTTGGCGATCGGGAAGCCGGTCGCCTTGGACGCCAGCGCTGACGAACGCGAGACGCGCGGGTTCATCTCGATGACCACCATTCGGCCGGTCTTCGGATCAACTGCGAACTGGACGTTGGAACCGCCTGTTTCAACACCGATTTCGCGAAGCACGGCAATGCTTGCCGATCGCATTCGCTGATATTCCTTGTCGGTGAGCGTAAGGGCCGGCGCAACGGTGATGCTGTCGCCGGTGTGCACTCCCATCGGGTCCACATTCTCGATCGAGCAGATGATGATGGCGTTGTCGGCGCGGTCGCGCACGACCTCCATCTCGAACTCCTTCCAGCCCAGCACAGATTCTTCGATGAGGATCTCGGTCGTCGGGCTGGCTTCGAGGCCGCCGAGCACGATCTGCACGAACTCGTCGCGGTTGTAGGCAATGCCTCCACCGGTGCCGCCGAGGGTGAAGCTTGGTCGGATGATCGCGGGCAGGCCGACATGCTCGAGCACCTGGAGCGCGTCGTCCAGACTGTGCGCGATCCCCGATCGCGGGCTTTCGAGGCCGATCTTGTCCATCGCCTCGCGGAACTTCAGCCGATCCTCGGCCTTCTCGATCGCCTGCGCATTCGCGCCGATGAGCTCGATCCCCAGTCGCTCGAGGGTCCCGTCCTTGAACAGCGCAAGCGCGGTATTGAGCGCCGTCTGGCCGCCCATGGTCGGAAGCAGCGCGTCCGGCCGCTCCTTCTCGAGGATCTTCGCAACGATCTCGGGCGTGACCGGCTCGATGTAGGTCGCGTCGGCAAGCTCGGGATCAGTCATGATCGTCGCCGGGTTGGAATTGACGACGATGACCCGATAGCCGTCGCTTTTCAGCGCCTTGACGGCCTGGCTTCCGGAATAATCGAACTCGGCAGCCTGGCCGATCACGATCGGTCCGGCGCCGATGATCAGGATTGAGGAGATGTCGGTACGCTTGGGCATCAGCTTTGCGGCCCCGGGGCTTCGTTGACGGCGTTGATGGTGACGAGTGTCAGGTGGTTGCGGCGCGCCCACTCGTAGACGCAGTGCCGCTGCTGCGGCTTGGGAGCAATCCGATAAAGGAACAGGAGACGCTTCTCCTCCGTCTCCTGGACCACGTCACCTTGGGACAGCCCGCAGCTGAGCGCGACCTCGTTGAGCTGTTCCTCGCTATGCATCTGCGCCGTTGCGCAGGCGCCGAGCGTCAGGAAAAGCGCCGCCTCGATCGCGGCGCCCTTGAGACGGGAATTGAGGGGTGGAGGCGGGAAAGGACGGAGATCGACGCGCAGCCCTGACGGGCGCCGAGCGCCCGGGAACGGGATGCATCCCCGCCCCGAGCCATGGCCTGCGATCGAGGGAGCACCAGGGCTCACCGCATGGCTCCGACAAATTTCTGGAACAGATAGAAGCTATCCTGCGGGCCAGGACTCGCTTCCGGGTGATATTGGACGCTGAAGGCTGGTCGGTCGGTGAGCTCGATCCCGCAATTGCTTCCGTCGAACAGCGAGACGTGGGTTTCGCGGACACTGTCCGGGAGGCCCTCGCGCTCGACCGCAAACCCATGGTTCATGCTGGTGATCTCGACCTGCCCGTCGGAGAGGCGCTTCACCGGGTGATTGGCGCCGCGGTGGCCCTGGAACATCTTCGAAGTCTTTCCGCCCACCGCCAGCGCAAGCATCTGGTGGCCAAGGCAGATGCCGAACAGGGGCTTCCGCGTTTCCAGCATTTTCTGGATCACGGGCACTGCATATTCGGCCGTCGCCGCAGGATCGCCCGGGCCATTGGACAGGAAGAAGCCGTCCGGTTGGTGGCTCATCACCTGGTCGAACGAGGCAGTGGCCGGCAAGACCGTAACGCGAGCCCCTGCTTCGACCAGGTTGCGGAAGATGTTGCGCTTCGCGCGATAATCGATGGCGACGCCGTGCGGTCGATC
>DATMHD010000366.1:0-2634 GCA_035555075.1 Sphingomicrobium sp.
CCAGTCGCCCATGTCCTTGAGGTTGATGAAGTAGATCGCGGGCCGCGACCCATCCAACGAGGCGCGGTTGTAATAGCCGTTGGAGGCGCCGTCCTGGATTTCGGGCGGCACGCGCCGGATCTCGAGCGGCTGGTTGGGAAGCGTCTCGAAGGCATTGGGGAGCCTTCTGTACATGTCCTTGATCACCTGGTTGAGGTAGGCAAGGACGTTCGCCCGGCCCGCATCCGTGTCGGGCCAGGCCTGCTGGGCTGATTTCCCGAGCGCACTCAGGCGCTCTCCGACGCCCCCTTGCGAATAGCCCTGGCTCTTCAAGATCCGGTCGAGCTCGGAACTGATCTCTGCGACCTGCGAAAGACCCATCTGGTGGACTTCGGCGGGCGTGAAATTGGTCGTCGTCGCCTCGCGAAGCGCCTCGGCATAAATGGCTTCCCCATCGTTGAGGCGCCAGGCGCCGTCGCCAGGACGGCTTGTCGGTTTCAATTGCTCGAGCGCTGCAATCTGCCGGTCGAGTGCCGGATAGACGGACTTTGCAACGATATCGGTCGCCCGGCGCTGCCAGTCGCCGCCGATCCCCTTTGCAGCCGTCCGCTTGACGATCGATTCCACCATCGAGCTTTGTCCGGCAGGAACTCCGCGGAGCTTCCGCATCTGCCCGAGCGCGAGGTCGATCGACCATGCAGGCGCAAGGAAACCCCGGGCCGCCTGCGTCCGCTGCTCGCCCGTGTCATTGTCGAGGACGGTCCCGAACTGGCTCAGCCTCGAGAGATAGGCCTCGGCATCGGACGCATTGTCGATCGTGTGGCTGGTGTTGAGGAAATCCGGCGTCTCGAAATAGGCGCCGCCCTGCTGGGTGATCGGATAGGGGCGCTGGGCGCTATCGATGTTCCAGCGCGATGGCGCGACCGTGGACGTGTCGAGCGAATAAAGGACGACTTCGCGGTTGAGCCGTGCGGGTTCCGAGAGGCTCGCCGGGCTGATCGCATTGAGGCTTGCGATCGCGCGGCGGTTCCGCTCGAGGTTCTTTCGCCGCTGGACGGGCGCGGGATCGGTGTCGAATTTCGCCTTGAGCGCGGCATTGGGACCCTTGTCGAGGCCAAGCGAGGAGGCGAGGTCGGGGGAAGTGCGCACCCGCTCCTGGAAGATCGCTTCAAAGAGAGCGTTGAGCTTTGCGTCGCCGGCGCCGCTCTTGGCGGGAACTGCCGCAAGAGCGGGGCCTTCCGCGAGTGGTGCAAGGACGAGCGTTGCGGAAGAGGCGAGGAACGAGCGGCGGTCCATCCAGACGAATTCCCATGCTTTGCGAAAGTTAAGGGTGATAAGCCCTTCCAGACCCTAGCGCGCCAACGCGCACCCGCAAATCCGTTCGTCGATGCTGAAGCTACGCTTGCAGAGATATTTCACTCGCTTCCGCTCGATGCGGAAGGAGATCCTCCCCGATGGGCGACTTCAATGCCGCGCCTTGGCCCGCCGGCCATTGCCGCCCGGCGGCCGCCGGTGCTCGCATTCTAGGCGATCAAACTCCTTTGCCACTCGCAAAAGGAAGGTCGCTTCGGGGCGGCCGACATAGACGTGAGCTTTGCGACGACATGCGTCGGCCTCTTCCGCAAAATCCATACGCGCGGGGCTCCTCTGGCTGAGGTGGGCCCTGCCGGGTTCAGGGGGTCTGGGCGAGGCAGGGCCCTTGTTCACGGCAGCGAGCGGGCTGCCTCGCATGGGTTTACCCGGCACAGTTGAACGCGGGCGCAACGGACGTGGATAATCCAGCATTTACCTGGACTTGAGAGCGCTGCGGCGATGCCGGCGTTGGCCGGAACAAGAGGTGCGGCTTGCGCGCTTTGACAGGTGAGCACTGGGGCCAGGCGATGGAGCATGGCGTGAAACAGGCTCTTCTTTGCATCATGGCACTACCACTGCTGAGCAGCTGCGCGACCGATCCCTACGGCGGATCGCCCTTGGAAAGCCGGATCATGACGGGCGTATTGGTAGGCGGCGCGCTGGGGGCGCTCGGCGGCACGGCGGCAGGCACGAATGCCGTGACTGGAGCTGCCGTCGGAATGATAGCCGGCGGTGCAGTCGGCGCGGCAATCCCGGGGCATCCTCGGCAAGCGCAGCGATATTACCGCGACAGTCGCGGCTATTGCTATTACGTCGATCAGTCCGGTCAGCCCGTGTACGCGCCAGCAGTGCAGTGCTGATGCATACCCGGAAAAGGCGTCACTGCCAGCCGCTCGCTGGACCGCCGCCCGAAGACGAAGGTCCGTCGAACCAGCGCACCAGCCCCGCTATGCGGCCCGCCGCCTGCTTGCGAAGAAAGCCGATCCGATGAGACCGGCGATGAGTGCGGTCAGGAGCGGCTGAGCCCGCGCGAAATCGCGGACTGCTCCGAACGCCTGGCGAACATTCCCCGATATCTGGTCGGCAAGCCCTTCATGCTGCAGCACAGGATCTCCCGTCGCCGTGCCAAGCGATTCCTCGAGGCGGCCTTTGGCCGTCGTTCCTGCACCCGCGATCGTGTCGATATTCATTTTCACTCCATCATGCGGGCCGCTGCGAAAGCGAGGCGCGAGGCGCCGGCATCGCACGCTGCTGGTCATCCTTGAACTGCCGGTCAGCTTCGTCGATGGCCCGAAGCAAGCC